>NZ_JAGWCV010000096.1:0-6486 GCF_020657735.1 Clostridioides sp. ZZV15-6383
TGTTTTTTATAACATATTGAAGTTCATTTGAAGAACAATTTGGAACAGTCAAAACAACATGATAAAGAGAATAAATATTTTTATATCTTTCTATTTCGGGAATATAATTACTCATTCTAGACGCTTGTATAACTTTTTTACAATTATTACAAAACTTATCTTTACAAAGATTAGTTCTTTTAAAATCTTTAATTTTCTGTTCATTATAAGAATCTAAAGTCCAAATACGATTGCAATCTCTTATACTATCAGAACGATTTCTAAAATAAACAGCAAGGTCAGGGAAACTCGAACGATAAACGATCATAGTAAGAAACAATAACATTTTCATTATAAAAGTTATTTTTAACAATATTTTTAACATAATCATTACTAATAGAAATATCGTTAAAATTAAGATTGTCCAAAAAAATCACCCCCTTAAAAAAATTCGTGAGTCCACTTATTTCTAATATATCAAGATAGAAGAAAAATATCGAAATTTATTAAAAAAATCACTTAAAAACGTTGAAATTTAAATAGTTAGAAGTTTATAGACTTAATCTCTTCTAAAAGTTTAACTAAATCCCTTCTGTTAGCCTCACAACCATAAAATTTATTAAACCAAAAAATATCAATTTGATTAAATTTATTATATTGAATAATATCATTATTAATCATATGAAAAAAACAATTTCTAATTTTTCGTTTCTTATGACTAATTTTTCGTTTCTTATTAACAATAAAATATTTTTTAAACAATAAAATTACCCCCTAAATCACTTACACACCCATTAAATCGCTTACGCACCCCTCAAGGGGGTTTGTACTAACGCCATCAAAAGTTAATTTAAAAAACAATTAACTTTTTCAGTTGTTAAATTTTTTAATAAAATAATTAACATAAATCTTCATTAAATTCTTCAATCATATCATTTATTCTATCATAGAAAATACTATCTAAATCACTCAAAGTAAACTTTAAATCTTGATTAGAAAAATAATCTTTTATTAAATCAGTAACATAAACAACATAAGTTGCATCAGAATATAAACTATCATGAGCATGACCAACAATATTAAAAAATGATTTCAATTCATTATTATAAATATAAAAACCACAATTATAAATATTAACTTCTTTTGAATCAACAAAATCCCTAACATATTGCTTAACTTGTTTTTTAGTAATTTTATTCATTAAAATACCCTCCTTAAATTTTAAATCTTGACTATTATTGATATAATAATCTAAAGACTTTAAAAGCAATTTAGACATAGTATAATTTTTATTTTTACAAATTTCTTTTAAACAATTATACTGTTCATCATTTAGCCTACATTGAACCATACGATTTTTATTAGAATCAACAAACTTCACTTAAAACCCTCCTAAATATTTATCTTTAAATATATTATATCATTTTGTATTACAAATTGTCAAACATTTTGTAATACATTTTGAAGATTATTTTTTAATTTTTAATCAGAATAAACTAAATCTAACAATTCATTGTTTCTATCATCATAAGAATTAAAATCCTTATAAGAATCAAAAAATTTACCCCATTTTTTACGATAAATAAAAAATTCAGAATGATCTTTAACATTAACACCATACCAAGTATAAACAGCAATAAAAACGGAAACGGGAAAAAATTTAAGAAATTTAAAACGATTAACTTTACGATGAACAACATCATACTCTAATATATCTCTTATTTGTCTATCAATTTTTCTATCTTTAATAGAAATTAAAATAAAATCAAAACCAAAATGCCTATGTTGGTCAAAAAACTCAAGCCAAGAAAGTCTATCTTTATCATTAAATCGTCTAGGAGAAAATTTAAGAGAACATTCATCAATTACAACAAGTGTTTGACCTTCCTTACCAGCAATATGAATTTTTCTAGCATAATCTTTTAAAAGTTTTGGAGTTAAATCAACATTATTAACATAGAAAAATCTACCTTTCTTCTTTTTAGAATTATAAATATCCATATTAATACCAAAATTTGCAATAACATCTTTCTTTTGAATAAATAATCTATTATAAATAATTCTTGCAGTATGCAAAGATTTACCACTGCCATTAGTTCCAGAATAAAAATATATCATATAAAAACCTCCTAAAACTTTATTTTTTAAAGTAACATTTTTTAAAAATAGATAAATAACAAACAGATCTATCTACATATATACATTTTTATAAAATAACAACTTTATTTTTTAAACTATTACATTAACTTTATCCATCTCATAACAACAGAATAAATAAAATAAATTAACATACAAGCCAACCAAGCAGTTAAAGTTGCAAACATCAACTTAACAGGAAAAAAATAAGAAACATAAGGCAAATAACTTAAAACATCAGAATCAACTTTATTCAAATTTAAAAATGGACTGTTAGGTAAAAAAGAAAAAACAAAATTTATGACACCTGCAAGAGCAGAAATAATAAAATTTATAACATTTGTAACAATACCAAAAATAAAATCTAACATATATACACCTCCAATTAAGGTTTAAGTTTGTTAGTAATAAATATAAGTCCTAACAAAAAACAAATATAAAAAAAATATCTAAACATACGAATCCACAAATCAACAAGTGAAAAATCTATATCAAAACTAAAATTATAAAAAGGAAGTTCAAAATTAGGACTTTTGGGTTCAACATTAAAAACTTCAAATATTCTAGCAAAATCAAAAGGCAAACTAAATGGAAATTTTTCTTTAAAATTAGACATAGCATCAACAAGTGGTTTAAAATTAATATCTACAACAGGAATATCAACTGGTGGGTCTATTGGAGGGTCTACAGGTGGGTCTATCGGAGGGTCTACAACAGAATCACCAGGAATTACAATATTATCTCCAACAGGCAAAGAAGGATTCTCAACATTAGGAACTGTAACAGTTCCATCAGCCGGCAAATCATAAGGAGGATTATTCTCTACAACAAAAACATCTTCCCCAGGAACTCCAATCAAATCACTGGAATTATTAGGAACATAAACATCCAATCCATCTTCTCCAGGAATAACTTTTCCAGCGACTTTATCCCAATCATAAGAACCAGGTACATAAGGTAAATCGTAAGCAACTCCAGAAAGAGGTTTTTCAGCAATATATGTATCTCTATAACTATCACCACTTGGATTCCATTTAGAAGGCAACATATAAAAAGTAATATCCAAAATAGTTTTATAATCTTGCACTTTTATAGAATTAATACGATATTTATCAAGTAAAGTAGAATTAGTATAATAACTTGCACATTTAAAAAAACCAGTACCGTCAGAATAAGGAATCTGAATATCAATAGTAACACTAGAACCACTACCTTCGCAAACAACTTTAAAATTAGTAAAACTAAATTCAAAAGGAGAAGAATAATTCTTCAAATCAATAGTAGAACCCTGAATAAGAGAACCAACTGCAGATATAGAATTATAACTTGGAGGAACACTTGAAAAAATATTATCAAATGCAAACTTACACATATCTAAAAAATCATTTCCAACTTTGACAACATTATCAGCAGATATAGAAACATCTTTTTTAAAAGTATCAACAAAAGAATCCCAATTAGGAGTATTTTCATAGACAAGCCTAACAACGTCATATATATCATCTTTAGTTGTAAGAGCAACACCAGACGCAACAGCAAGAGTCGCAACAACATTAACAACTTCGGGAGCAACTGCGACAAGAGCAGGAGCAAGAGCAAAAGAATTTATAGTACTAGAAATAACTAAAAAACAACTTAAAAATATAGCAAAAATTTTTCTTTTTAATTTCAAAATTATAACCTCCAAAAAAAATGCTTGAAGGCTGTGTGACAAGAGGGAACCCCTAGCCCCTAAGTCACACAACCCCCAAGCATTTAAAATTAGTTTAAGCCTTTGACGTAATAACAGAATAAACTTTCATACAAAGTTTAATTATAACAAATACGGCAAAAACTCCTACCGCTTTACCTGCTGTAGTATTTAAAGAACTAATAACAGCAGTAGTCAAAGAACCTAAAAAAGTCTCAATAACACCAGTCGAAGCAGAAAAATCAGGCGGAGTTACTTCAGCAGCAAAACAATTAATAGCAGAAGTAGAAACTAAAGAAGTTGTAATAATAGCAATATTAGAATACTTAGAATCAAAAACTTCTTTACACTTATTAGTAAACTTATGTAACATATAAAACCTCCTTAAAATTTATTTAATCTTTATTAAAAATCAATCTATAAGTAAAATTGATTAATAACCCTAGAAACCAAGAAATAACGCCACATATAATGCCATAAGTAAAAAAAGGAAGAACAATATCTCGAAAAAGTAATGACAAATAAGGAGTCATACTATCTCTTAAAACAAGTATTACTAATTATTAAAACTAATAATATAGCAACAATAAAAGTAGAAAAACCAAGAGAAATTTTATTCAAAAGTATAACTTCATCAGTACGAGTTACAAGAGTATCAAAACGATTTAAAATATCTTTTCTAAATTTATTAGTATCGTCAATTAATTCTTTTTCTGTAGCATTTTGTTCAGATGTACGTTTTAATTCAACTGTTGAATTTTCTTTCTCTTTTTCTTCATTCTCTTTATTCTGTTGCTCTATACGTTTTTGTTGTTCTTCCTTTTCTTTTTGAAGTTGTTGACGCTCTTTTTCATCAGCATTATAAATTTTTTCATTTAACTGTAAAAGTGCATCTAACTTATTTTCTAAAGAAGAAAAATCAACAAAATTAGAAGATTGTTGAACTTCTTCTTTAATATTTTGTTGTTTTTCTTCTTCCAAGCAAAACACCTACTCACAATAAAAATTTCTCAACTTAAAAATTACAAAATCTATAAAACTTACAAATAACTTATTAAATACAAACAACACAGCAAGTACAAAAACAATATTTAAAAATAAGTTATTAATCATTAAAAACATCTCCTAATCAGCAAAAAAACATCTTAAAAAATTAATCAACTATAGAATCAAATCTAAAAGAAATACCAGATTTACCATTCATACTCCAAGCATTTTGCTTACACTTAATAGAAAAAACAGTTCGCTCAGAAATTTTATTAAAAATATCTTGAGGAATATCTTTAACAGTAATTAAATTTTTAACTCTATCTTGATACAAATTAAACTCGTATACAAGATTATTTTCTTTATTTCTAACACTATCTTTAAACATCAATTCAACATCATTAAAAGTAACTATCATACAATACCTCCTAAAAAATTTTCAGAATTTTTTTAACAACCTTTACAATTATAGTATAACAAAAAATAAAAAATGTAGCAACAAATTTGTGACTACATTTTAGTATAAAAAAAATTAGTTTTTTCAATTTTATTACATTAAATAAAATAAAAATTATTATAAAAGTTTATCATCAACAATTTTTTCAGCATTATCAAACAAATCTTTATTATCAAGTAAATCTTTTTCAATAAGAGAAAGTATATAAGAAGAAGTACTTTCACCAATTAAATTTGCATATTCTTCAATAACCATCTTTTGCTTATTAGTAACACGTATACGAAGCATTTTATCTTTCAAATTCTTATATTCAGTAAACAAAATATATCACTACTTTCTATTACAAATTTTTCCAATACATTTACTTTTTTATTTAATAGTATAATATATATAGAATTTAGTGATATAATATATATAAAAAGTTAAGAAAAGATTATAAGTTCTTCAAATAAGAATATATTTTCTTTCTACTAATTAGCAAAAAATCATCTTTTAAAGAGTCTTGAGGAGTCTCGAAAATCTCAATAGGACTCTCTTTTTTTTGCAAATATTCAACAATAAAATCATAATACTCATCAACTTCAAAATCAATATTATCATCCTCTTTAAAATTATAAAAAACACCATAACCTTGAATCTGACGAACCCTATACAAAGCAAAAAATAAAGTTTTAAAATTTTCATATGTAAGAATACTTTCAGAATCATCTTTAGATTTAGTCATATACTTAAAAACTTCAAAATAAGAACTATCTTCAATACTATCAAAAGTACAAGAATATCCAATATTTAAATTATTTATATTATTTAAATTAACTTTAATATTATTATTTAAAAGATACCAAATTTTCTGAACCAAAATTTCTAAAAAACTAAAATTTCTAGAAAAAACATTATTATTATAACTAAAAAAATTTACGAATTTTTTATCTAAAAAATAATCATTACTAAGAGCAAAAATACAATGAAGATGTGGATGATAATTATCTCCATTAAAAGTTATTTCTAAACTACGAATAGAACCAACGTAACCAAAAGATTCAAAATCAAGACCTTTTATTTTTTTATTTAATCTAAAATATTGAGTCAAATATCTATAGCTTTTAAACATGTTTTTTATAACATATTGAAGTTCATTTGAAGAACAATTTGGAACAGTCAAAACAACATGATAAAGAGAATAAATATTTTTATATCTTTCTATTTCGGGAATATAATTACTCATTCTAGACGCTTG
>NZ_JAGWCV010000097.1:0-6481 GCF_020657735.1 Clostridioides sp. ZZV15-6383
GCAAAAATGGAAAAAATATCAAAATAAGGCTATGATTTTTAAAGCCATAGCCTTACAAATAAATGTTTAATTATCACTTAAAAAATAAATTTTTATTTAAAGAATACACATAAATATTTCCAGACTCTAACTTTACACGAAGTTACTTTACTTTTTATTATATATAAAATTATCCCTACAAAATATTTAATTTTTACAAAAACTACAGTCTTCTATATTCTTCTCTTTTTAGTTTTTGGTTACTTAGGTAGTAATCAATCTCATCAATTAGACGTTGTTTATCATCAGGTAATACACCTTTCAAGTTAGCATAATTTGATGCATGATTACTTCTAAATACAATTTTTCCATTGGCATCTATATTCTTTATCATCTCTTTAATTTCTTGTAACACGGCCTTATCTTCTAGTATTGTAAACTCTCCTGCCTTAAGTAAATCGTAAAGTTCAGTATTAGGTTCTACCATTAAACTAAGTACACCTACATAATCTGGTGAAATTGCTCCTAGCATTTTTCCTGTATCAACTGCATGCTGGTGTGTTTTTTTAGTTCCTCCAAGACCTGCTATTACAGTGGCTGATAATTTGATACCACTTTTTTTAACTTTTCTACCAACTTTTATTAATTGTTCACTACTAAATCCTTTTTTTATATCTTCTAATACTTCATTACTTCCACTTTCAAGACCTAGGTAAATCATCTTAACACCAAGTTTTTTTAACTCTTTAAGTTCCTCATCAGATTTTTTCTCTATAGACTTAGGAGAACCATACATAGTAACTCTTTCACATTCTGGAAAGACTTCTTTTATATATAATATTATATCTCTTAGTTTTTCCATTGGTATTATCAATGCATCTCCATCGGCTAAGAATATTCTTTCTACATGTTTATAATGTCTTCTAAATATATCAATTTCATTTTTTATTACTTCTAGTGGCTTTATTTTAAATTTTTTAGATTTGTACATACTACAAAACGTACATTTGTTGTGAGAACACCCAAGTGTGACTTGTATTATAAGACTATAAGCCTCACTTGGTGGTCTATAAAGTGGCATATCATATTCCATATTAAAATCCCCCTTGTAATTAAATCTTCATTCTATTATACTATTAATATTTACTTAAAATAATACTTTATATAATTATAAATTTTAAGTTTTAGTTTAAGATATATCCTTTAAAAATTTAATAATACTATTAGCAGTAATATTAAGTTGTTTTTCTTGACTTATAATAGCATCATTATCTCCACTTTGCTTTCCATAATCTCCAAATTGCGCATGATTTCCTCCTTCAATCTCAACATAAGTTGTATCATCAGGGAGTTTTTGTTTTGATTCTACAAGACTTTTAAAATTGACTACGCCATCTTTACTTCCCCATATGGATATAACTTTTTTTCCTAACAGTTTCAGCTCATCCCCCATTGGATAAGAGGATAAAAATACAACTCCATCAATTAATTTATTATCACGTGCAAAATTTGCTGCTGCAACTCCTCCTAATGAATGACCTCCTATTACCCAATGTTCTATATTGTTGTAAGAATCCATAACTTTCTGTGCTTTATTGGTTCCAAGTATGGCTATATTAAGTGGCATCTTTACAATTACAACCTCATATCCACTTTCTGCTATTTTTCTGGCAAGTGGTGCATAAGATTCTATTTCTACTTTAGCTCCTGGGTAGAAAATTAAACCCTTAGAAACTTTTCTTCCTTTTGGTGTAAATGAAATATTTTCCTTTACTGTTACTTCAACTTTACTATTACTGACTAGAGCTTCTTTTGCTAGTTTTTGAGGTTCATATGTTTTGTTTATCCATATGAAAAAACCAAGCAATATCAATACAAATAGTATACCTATTCCCTTAAATATTTTATTCTTTATGTTAAATTTTTTATTATTATTTTTATCATCTTTGTTTTCAACCTCATCATAAAGTAAAGGTCTCTCAAGTTCCATAGTTATACTAAATGTATCATATTTCTTATTACGCTTTACCTTTACATCTTTACTCATAAATCTAACCCCCATAATATTTGAATACTATTATAGTTTATCCTAAGTAAATTGTTTTTTCAACCAATGAAAAAAATCAATATTTTAACTATTTTCATATAAAATTCATAAACATATGATTTTTGTTTTTTATATAATATTTTCTTTTAATATTCTATAAAAGAAATAGTCATATACTTTATTTTAAATATATGACTATTCTATAGTTTAATATCTAGGCTGCTTCTTTTATTGAAACTCTAGATATATTGCTTATTCTATACATTTCTTTAACACCATTTAAAGTTTGTAACAAATTTAGACAAATTATCTTGTCTCCTAGACTCTTAGTATTTTCAATACTCTCTAAAATTATCATTCTTCCTTCATCATACTTATCTGCATTGTAATTTGAAATATAATCAGTATCTCTCAATATTTTTTCTATATCTTCATCTTCAATCTTATTCTGATTAATATTTATATATAAATTATACATATTACTTATTAGTAATCTCTGATTTTCTAGGAAATCTTCTTGATTTTTATCTTTATATATAGCATTTATCAACATAAGTCTATCTTCAATAAGTGATGGCACTAATAATAAATTCTTTATATAGTAAACGTCAGTCACATTTTCTATAGAATTATTTACTTCATCAATTATATTCTTAACTATTCCTTTATACATGTCTATAACATGTTGATAACCTGTTTTAGCATCATATGGTAATATAAACTTATTTACTATTAATGCAATAATTGCTCCTAATGCCACATATGAAATTCTACTTATAGTTAAAACATTTGGGTCTCCCATAACTACTGCTGAACCAAGAGCTGAAACGGTTACACACATTATTAATTTCCTATAGTCAACTACATAAGAGTTTATATATCCTGCTAAAAGAACTATTAACGACCTTAGTGTACTATCTTTTATTATTGAAAATAATACAATAAATATTATAGCTCCTATAAGTGTACCTTCTATTCTTTTTCTAGACCTTTGTATACAATTTTCCGCATAAGGTTGTGTTAATGAAAACACAGTTAACATTATCCATCTCCCATCTTTTAGGTGGAAATAATCCATAATAAAACCAGCTATAGCTGTAGCTAACGCAATCTTTATTGCATAAGAAAATCTTATAGAATTTAAATTAAAGTTTTTCTTGTATATTGATAGTCGTTTAAATTCATGAGGTATCTTTGATTTTCTTTCAGCTCTCTTTTCATCTCTTGATTTTACTTTTTTATAATCTACTAAAAACTCATATAAATTTTCTAACACGCTATAAATTTCTTTTAAATTTATATTTTTAGTATTTTGAGCAATAACATAATCTCTAAATCCTAATATCTCCTTATCAGTTATCGTATCTTTATTTTCTAAACACATCTTAATATAGTTTACTTCTTTAGTTACTACAGCTAAAACATCTACTTTACTATTAATGCTACTTTCTTCTAGAATATGTTTTATATCTTCATCTTCAAATTCCTTACTATCTTTTTTATATCTTTCCAGTATTAAACTTATTCTTTCTAATGAAAATAAAATATTTATTATATCTATACCTTTAATGCTGATATAAAAGTCATCCTTTCTATTATCAAAAATAACCATTTTCAGACTTTTGGATACAGAATTTATTCTATAATTACAGCTATCTATTTTTCTCATATTAGATTTACTTATAGAATTATCATCATTAATAATATTTTTTAAAAGGCTAATTTTTTCTAATAATTCATCACATATAGATATAAGTTCTTTATCTCCAACCTTTTTCATTCTATTTCTATTCATAACAAACTGAGCAACCATTATTATAACTGCACCAACAGCTAAGGCTGATAATCTCATAGGAAATTCACTTACTCCTACAGGTATACTTACCATAAATATATACATTAGACCAAAAGGTACATATACCGCTCTTTTTAGGTCATAACTAAATACATATCCTATTATAAATAATGCTATAAAATTTAATAAAATTCCTAAATACATATTTTGTACTGCAAAAAATGATAGTACTCCCAAAATTATATTTATTGCTAAATACTTTAGTAAATTTTTAATTGGAGAAATAGTTAAATCTCTTTCTAAGAGTGTTAACATAGCTGTTACTATACCTACACCTATAAGTGTGTTTTTACTTCCAAATAGATATATAAATATAGAAATAAATGCTATTATAAAAATAAACAATTTTGTTTTTGATATTACTAGTTTTTTTGTCATCATATCCCCCCTAAAAATTTCAACAAGACCAATTTTATCATATTTGTTGCCTTATTCAAAATCAGCTTTTTTACGGTAGGATTCTAACTTTTATGCATGTTTTTCAATATATAGTTCATATTATAACATATTTTATTGTATGTATTCTCTATATAACTTCATAAGCTTCCATATCTTTTTTCTTTCAAATATTTTTTAAAAAAAATAAAAATAACTCTCTCAATAATACTAAAACTGTATTTATTAAGAGAGTTATATAATTTATACAATAAATTTAGTTAAGTTTTTCTTTACCCAATATATAAGTTCCAAGTCCCATAAATAAAGCTCCTCCAACAATATTTCCAAGTGTCACAGTTACTAAATTATAAATAGCTCCTCCAATAGTAACTGTACTTATTGCTGGTGAAAATAATGAAACACTATAAATTGTCATATTTGCTACACTATGCTCAAAACCTGATGTTATAAAAGCAAATAAGCATAAGAATATCATAATTATTTTTGCAGTATCACTATTAGTTCTAAACGAACATAATACCGATACACATACTAAAATATTACATAAAATTCCTCTAAAGAAAAGAGCTGTAAATGGCATAGATGCTTTACTAGCTGCTGTATTTGCAAAAAATTCAGCTACAGGTCCTTTGTCTACTAGACCAGTTCCTACAAATATAAGACCTAAAATCAAAGCTCCGATTAAATTTCCTACCCAACTATATACCCATATTTTAGAGGTATCTTTTATACTTACCCCCTTATTCAACATACCAGCAGACATAACCATATTGTTTCCAGTAAATAATTCTGTTCCTGTCATTATAACCAAACTAAGTGCTATTGCAAATGATAACCCCATTACTATCTTAGTCATAGGTGAACCTGCATCAGTCAAAATTCCTCCAATAGTAAATATCAAAAGTATACCTATACCTACATAAAGTCCTGCAAACGCAGAAGATACCAAATACTTTACTTTGCTCGTGTTCAATAAATTTATCTTATTTATAGCTGCATTAGTTAATTTATCCAAAGTCTCTTTATGCATAATTCCCTCTTCCTTCTATTAGATTTTTAATTTATTTAAACATATGTTTTAATTAATTTATAGATATTTAACTCCACTCCAGTATATATTTTCGTGCATTTTAGTTATTTCTGGAAGTTCAACACCTTCAAGTGCCCATTTTTTAAATTCCATAAATCCTGTTCTATCAATTATATACCCTATATGTTCTTTTCCTCCTGGTGCATCTTTATCTATATACTTTTCTACATATTTGTAAGTATTAAGTATTATCTTTATTATGCTATCCTCATCTGCCCATAAAAGAAAATCTTCTGCTAGTCTAGGATTTTTCTTTCCTGTTCTACCCATTATAGCCAATCTATAGTATTTTTTCTCATCTCTAGTCCATGCATTTGTTGGGCAATTTAGTACACACTCTCCACAGCCTATACACTTATCTCCATCTCTTACTACTTTATTATTTTCTGTCTTTAATGCTCCAACAGATATTTTAGAACATTTTTTTACACATGCTCCACAATTTACACATCTATCTTTTTCATATATAGGTAAAGCCATACCAATAATTCCAAAGTCATTCATTCTAGCTTTTATACAATCATTTGGACATCCAGTTAAAGCTACTTTAAAATGTAAATCATTTGGGAATATAGCTTTTTCTATTCTTTTAGCAAATTCAGTTGTATTATACTGAGCTTTTGGACAGACTTTATTTCCTATACACGCTGCTATATTTCTTGTACCTGCTGCTGGATAACCCGCATTTTTCTCACTTTGATTTATATTCATTTTTTCAATAACAGGTTGTATAATTTTATTTATTTGTTCCATATCTTCCATATCTATTCCCAGTATTTCAAATCCCTGTCTTGTAGTTATGTGTATCTGTCCATTACCGTATTCACTTGCAATTTTAGAAACCACATTTAAACTCTCAGGGTCAATAAGCCCTCCTGGTATTCTAACTCTTAAAGAAGTCTCATATTTTGTTTTTGTAATCCTATAAGCATTTTTCATTACTTTTTTAGTATTTAAATCTCTTATCACAAATTTCGCCCCCTACTGAACCTCCCATGACTAAAGTCACAGGGTTCCTGCTTCATAGAATTTTGCATACTAAAATATGTCTTACTAATTCTCCACAGGCTATCCCCATAGTTCCTACGGTTCTTACATAAGTTATTTATTT
>NZ_JAGWCV010000098.1:0-5831 GCF_020657735.1 Clostridioides sp. ZZV15-6383
CAAAAATTGAAAAAATATCAAAATAAGGCTATGATTTTTAAAGCCATAGCCTTACAAATAAATGTTTAATTATCACTTAAAAAATAAATTTTTATTTAAAGAATACACATAAATATTTCCAGACTCTTATTTTTTATTAAATTTTTAGAATTGTATACATAAATTTTAAAATAATATAGTGGTTTTGAATTATTTACATTATAGACTATATTGAGAATTGTATATTGTTACTATTAAATCTTTTATATATTTTTTATTCTAAATAAATTGAATATTTACATATTTATATTTTTATGTACTAGAATACTCTTTATAATTCACAGAAGTTTTAACAAATAACTTTTGCAAATAGGTTAAACAAAGTTTTATTTACTGTATTTTATTATTAAGTTTCCTACAAATTAAATTGTCTATTTTTATTTATAAAGTAGAATAAACTATTTTTGTTAGGAATCTTGAAGATAAAATTAAGTTAAAAAAATAAAGGAACTAATTTGTCTAACGTTTATTGGTGAAAAATAAATATATAGAAGTTATAATAAATATATAAAAATGTATGAGAGGTGTTATATGTTTGGTAAACCAAAAGAAAGTGTTAGATTTTTAGACTTTAATGATGTAGCAGAAAAGTTTGGAGAGAAAAAGGCTGTTGCAATTTTTGATGCTATAGCTGGGAAAAAATCTAAAGAACATATTATCAAAGATATAGAAAAATTAGTAAAAAATGAAGTTTAGATATTTATAAGGTATATTGAGCATGAGGGTAGCTCTTTATACCTTCTTTTTTATTATTTTTGGATAATAATTCTAATGGTTAAATTTTGTTTTACAGAAATAATGTGGTTTAGATAAATTTTTTAAATGTATTTAATAAACAAGACTTAAATTTATAAAGATAAATCTTTTTTTCATTGTTGAAATGATGAAAATATATTTAATTTCATACAAAAAAGAGTGCCTCATAGACTAAAAAGTTGATTTTGAGACACTCATTTTTATAATTTAAAATAGTAATTAATTTTATCAATTAAATTTTAGAATCAAATGTTGGATAAGTTGTCAGCTTTGAAGTATAAACAAAGTAAACAGTTTAATAAAGCTAAAAACTTAATTCTGATAGCCAACTTATCAGCTTATTTTCTCGTTCTTTTAAATTATTATTATTAAATTTGTCCAATTTAATTTCTCCAATAATCAGACCATCAGACATAAATAATACTCGTTCAGTCTTTGAGGCTACCTTGGCATCATGAGTTACAAGCATAATAGTTGTACCTAATTGGTTAATATCTATAAGGATGTCCATTACTTCATTTGTCAGTTTTGAATTAAGTGCACCTGTTGGTTCATCTCCAAATAAAATTTTCGGTTTATTAATTAAAGCACGACAGATAGAAGCTCTTTGAAGTTGACCTCCGGAAACCTGAGTAATATCTTTATCTTTGATTTCTAAAATATTCATTTTCTCCATAAGTCTTGTTGCTCGTTCATTGATTGTATGGCGACTTTCTTCTTTGCTTAAGTAAGCAGAAAGGATTATGTTGTCAAATATATTTAAGTTTTTAAGTAAATTACTTTGTTGAAAGATAAAACCCATGTTTTTTAATCGAAGTTTTGATAATTCTTCTTCAGACATATTAGAGAGCATTTTGCCTGAAAATTTGATAGTTCCAGATGTTAATTTATCCATTCCACTTATGTTGTGTAGTAGAGTTGATTTTCCAGAACCAGAAGCCCCCATAACAGATATAAATTCACCCTGTTGAATGGATAAATCTATTCCTTTTAAAATTTGTTGTACATTTCCTTTACCAATATTATATTCTTTAATAATTTTTTTAGCTTCTATAATATTATTCATAACATACCCCTTATTCTATAATAGATATAATTTTTATTTTATTGATTGCTCTGCTAATTACTGTAATTGTAATGAATACTGTGAGAATTAAAATTGCTGGACAAAGTATATATATAACTAATGGGTTTACTACAAATTGAAGATTTAATATGCCAGAAAGTAGTAATCCAGATATTTTTTGTCCAAGTGTATTTGCCAGAATAATTCCTAAACCAACTCCAATTATAAGTACTAATAAAGCTCTTGTAATGTATTGAATACGTATATCTCTAGTGGAAAACCCTAAACTAAGCATAGTTGCTGTTTGTGATGTATCTTTAGCAATGAGCATTTTAAAAAACATTGCTGTAATTAATGAAGAAATTGCAACAGATATGATAAAAGATAATTTTATAACAAGTCTTAACTGACTGATGACAGAACCCAATGTTTGACTTATGTAATTATTCATATCTGTAACTTTAGCAGGGTAATAATCTATACTGTATTGCTTTAATTTATCTTCTAAATTAACTCCAGACTTTATATTTAAATTTATAATATTCCATAAAATATTATCTTCTTCAGAAGGTAGCATAGCTTTTGCAGTCTTACCTCCATATGTGATATCTTGATATATTCCACTAACAGTGAGAGTTAACTCTTTATTTTTTGAGAAAACTGACAAATTGTCTCCAATACTTTTCTCTAATTCATTTGCATTTATAGTAGACAATGCAATTTCATCTTCTTTTATTGGTGCAGAACCTTTCAAATATGTTAGTGGGAAAGTTTTAAAGTTTCCATTTTCTATTTTTATATTTTCTAATTCACCATCTTTATTTTTTATTTTATATGAACTTGTTGTAAAGGATGCATATTTTTCAATATCACTGTCGTTTTTAATATTCTGTAATATAGAATTAAAAAGATGCTGAGTTTGTTTTGTTCGTTGTAAATCAATACGAATATCGCTTTTACCAGCACCCATGTAAGTAATAAATTCAGGTGATTGAATAGTGTTTAGAAAATTAAGTGGCACAATCATAAGAAAAATACAAATCATATAGACAAAGCAGAGCAATCCATAGGTAGTAAATTTTCTTACCACTTCGTTTAATCCTAAAAACATGTTAGTATTTGTTATTTTGTTTTTGTAGAGTTGTAGGTTATATCCATATTTTACAGAGTTTATAGACTTACTACTTCTTAATGCATCCACGGCCGATATTTTTTTTAACTTTTTAAGTATAATTTTACAAAAGAATACAATAGATACAAATACAAGAACTGAGCCAATAAAAGGAATAAGTATACTAAAAGTAGATTTATTTACTGTTCCCATATAAAGATTAATATTTTTTGTAAAAAAGGAACCTATAAATAATGATAGTATGTAACCAAGAGAACTTGCCAAAGATGCAATTAACAAGTATTTTGTCAAATATAGATTTTGGATGTTGCTATTTTGAATTCCAATTGCTTTCATAACTCCAATCTCTCTATAATCTTCTTCAATCGTTGTAATCAATGTAAATCGTAAGCATAAAACAGAAATTACAATAAGAAGGATACTAATTAAGATGATAATAATCACTACAATTCCATCAGACAAAGCATTTAGTACTTGATAAATAGGATAAGTTATTGATGTGCCTATTTGTGGAAGTTTAGTTGATTGATATAGTGTCTCAAATTTATTAATTTTATTTATATCATTTAATAGAAATTCAATCAGATACTCGCTTTCTCCTATATTAGCTTTTAAAGTGTTCCAATCATTATCACTTATTAAAAAACGTTTTGAAGTAACTAGAGAAGGGTTCATTTGAGCATCGCGTATAAAATCTTTTATTGTAAACTCCATAAAGAAATTACCATTAATAATTTTTATTGTATTCCCAATTTTTAAATTGTATTGCTTCATATAATATACAGGAACTCCTATTTTACCATCTTTTATTTGCATTATTTGATTATCCATATCTAATAAAAAATCAAATTTATCATTTTGTTTTGTAAAGCTATTTTCTAGTACACTGTTAGCTTGATTTTTTCCATTATTTCCTAGAAAAATATTAGCTCCATTTATATTTAAAAGTTCAGTAGTCTGTTGTTCTTTTACACATGGAGTTTTAGATGAAAACTTATCAATTTCTTCTTGATTCAATTTACCAGAATACATTTGAACATAGTGGGGTGCATGAGATTTTTGAAACAAGGAAGTCATAGAATCGTTTAGTTCTACAATGACGTTTGTTGCACTAGATACCAACATTGATGCAAGTAAAATAAAAATAAACAGAGTTGTTGTTACTACTTTATTTCTTGTTAAATCTTTCAGTAATATTCTTTTAAGCATAATTAATCCTCATTTCTTAAAAATTTTTATGATTATAAATGGTATAAATATAATGATATAGCTAGCTAAATTAATAGTAAGAATCAAATATAAAAATTTAGAAATTATATTTTAGATAATTTATTTAGTTAGAGCTATAGATGCAAGAGTATTAATAGTTACATTAGATTTTAATATTGTTAGGCATCTATTTCCTCAATTTTGTAATTAAAATCATATGTATTTTTTATAATTTGTTTTAACTCTATTTATTTGATTAGTTATCCAAGAACTTTGTGTTAAATATTTTTATCTTTCGATTTATCTTATAATACTCATAGATTCTATTTTTAAACCGACCGTCAGTCTATAAAAATAATACAATAGTATTTTTGTTTTGTCAAGTTAACTTAAAAAATAAAATATAAGATACTTATAATAAAATCTTCATATAAAATATACTATAAGTATCTTATTATGAGATATAAAAAAAATAAGATAGTTAGTATGCGT
Source organism: Clostridioides sp. ZZV15-6383 (assembly GCF_020657735.1). NCBI lineage: Bacteria > Bacillati > Bacillota > Clostridia > Peptostreptococcales > Peptostreptococcaceae > Clostridioides > Clostridioides sp. ZZV15-6383. The sequence continues at coordinate 4,695 of NZ_JAGWCV010000098.1, forward strand.
TATTTTTAGTTCTTTACTAAGCAAAATGCTTTTATATCAATTAAAACATGCAAGAAGATAGTGACTGATTTTATATGAGAATCTTTTGTTAGAAAAGGTTTGTTAAAAGTAGTGACATTACTAGGTGAATTACTATTTTTTAGATGAATCATGAAGAATAATAATTAAATTAATAAATATAAAGATATTTTTTATTTATTATTAATTAAAAATTTAATTTATATAAAATTTGAAGTAATATTATTTTGTAATTATTTAAATTATGCTATGATTCAGATATAGGCAATATTAGATAAATCTAATGAGGCAAAGCTATAGGGACTAAAATCTTTATTTAATAAAGGTCATGTCAGCCAGTTGCCAAAAAGATAATGATTCTTTTTGTTAAGAGTATTTTTAAAGTTATGTATTTTTAATAACTTAATATTTGGCAATAGGAGGTCTTAAGATGATATCTGAATTAATGTTAAAAAATTTTAGTAAATCTAACATCAATTTTAAGACTAAAGTGAAATTAAATTTAAGAGAAAAACCAGACATAAATAGTATGAAGTTGAAAAGCATACCAGAAGGTAAAATTGTTAAGTTAAAATGTGTAGAAGGAATATGGGCAGAAGTTGAAAGTAATTATGATAAAGGATGGTTACTTTATAAATACTTAGAAATATTTGGCAATACTAAAAATAAGAGTAATAATATAATAAAAGACAGAAGAAAGAATTATGTAGGACATATAAGAAAAAGTGGTTTGAGTGTAGAACTTAGAAATGATAGAACATCAGATTCTAAAATTATAACTAAAATTCCTGAGGGTTTTAAAGTAGAAGTATGTTATAATGTTGGAAATTGGGCAAGAATTAATATTAATAAAAATGACAAAAGATACTCTGGATATGTATGTAATCAATATGTGGAAGAGTGTGTAAGTTTATCATAATTGGATACTAATAAGCTCTAAATATAAATAAATTTCAAAAAAGGGGCTGTCGCACTAAAAAATAGTGCTACGCCCCTTTTTTGTATAAAAAAAATAAATCCCAAGTTCAAAAGAGCCTGGGATTCTTGTATAATAATTGTATGCAAAAACAAAATACTATACAAATTGATTATACTACTTATGGTGATAATTATCAATTT
>NZ_JAGWCV010000099.1:0-5732 GCF_020657735.1 Clostridioides sp. ZZV15-6383
CAAAAATGGAAAAAATATCAAAATAAGGCTATGATTTTTAAAGCCATAGCCTTACAAATAAATGTTTAATTATCACTTAAAAAATAAATTTTTATTTAAAGAATACACATAAATATTTCCAGACTCAAATATTATAATTTTTCTACTGGATATGTACCAATAATTATAAAAACCATTATAAATGATACTATTAACTTAGTCTTATTTTTATATACTATTATATTTAGTATTCTAAATAAATTATTATTAATAGTTTTTTTCATCTATTTTTCCATCTTTTATAGTTATAATTCTATCAGCTGTCTTTGCAATATTATCATTATGAGTTATCATAACTAGTGTTTGTCTATATTCTTTAACACACCATTCAAGCATATTCATAACTTCATTTGTAGTCTTACTATCTAAGTTACCAGTAGGTTCATCTGCAAATATTACTGATGGTCTATTGGCTAAAGCTCTAGCTATTGCAACTCTTTGTTGTTGACCTCCTGATAGTTCATTAGGATATTTCTTTATTTGTTTTTCAATCCCCAATTTATTAATTAATCCCATAACATATTCTTTGTCTTCTTTCCTCCCATCAAGTAACACAGGAAGTACTATATTATCATATACATTTATAACTGGTATTAAATTGTAGCTTTGAAATATGAAACCAAATTCCTGCCTTCTTATTTCAGACAGCTTATTATCATTTAATGTATATAAATCTACATCATCTAAGTACACATTCCCTAAAGTTGGCTTGTCTAAGCCTGCAACACAGTGAAGTAATGTACTTTTACCAGAACCACTTGCGCCTACAATAGCCGTAAATTTATGTGGCTCTATCTCTAAATCAATACCATCAAGAGCCCTAACTTCATTCTCATATTTTCCATATATTTTTTTTAAATCTTTTACCTTAAGTATTTTCATAACGTATCTCCATTCCCATTTAAAAAATATATATTCTTAGATTAAATTTTCGTAAATAAGTTCTACTACCATATCTAAATTCTCTAATTGATATAACTATACATCTTTGTAGTCAATACCAAGATTAAATGCTCTATTTAAAATAGTAAAAAAATTATATGTATTATAATTTCCAATACATGTAAAGTTGTTAAATAAAGAATATTTCCTTACAGTATATTTAAATTAGCAATTCTATTCATTTTCTTTTATACCACTTACTATACTAAGTTTATTTATCATTTTATTAGAAAAATAAACTGCAATGATACAAACGAAAACAGATATTAATCCAAATATTAAAATTTCATATATTGGAATTTCAAATTTAATAGAGTTACTTATACCATATATCTGTTGATTAAGTTTATTAGTTTCAGAAATCATTTTATAATAATTGAAACTAGATATGATTCCTGCCACAATCATACTTAATACTCCATATATAATGTTTTCTTTTATTAACATTCTTTTTACATTTTTCTTGGACATCCCTACTGCTCTGAACGTACATATCTCACTCAATCTCACAATTATATTTGATCTAACTATAAAAATAATATTTATAGATGATATTAATAAAACTCCAAATACACAAATCATCGCTAATTTATATGAAGACTTATTATAGTGGTCTCCAAAATGATTACGTACATATCTTCCCTCTATATCTGAAAACCCACTTTTTTCTATTATATTATTTATTTCTTTTATTACTTTTTTATCTGTTCCTTTTTTTATCTTCACAAAAGCTTTATTATAATCATTTATCTCTGTTAGTTCTTTTAAATCCTTTTCATTAAATATCACTTGAATTCCACCTGATTGAGATTCTCCATCTTGCTCTGATATATAGCTATTTTTCATTATTCCAGCTACTCTTACTTTTGTATTTATATATTTATACTCTCCCCCTTTATATACAGGAATTTTTATATCTAATAAGTCTCCTACTTTAGGTGATTTTATAATCTGAGCATTATTTGACATTTCAATTCTAGAATAAAAATTATTTACCAGTAAAATATTTTTATAATTACCTTTTGTATAACTATAGACATTTTCTCCTTTATCTATATACTTATCTACATTATTTAACAACTCTTTATTGTAACCCCTAAATAAAACTGTAGATTCATTTTTATTATTTATTCCAGTTCTATTTAATTCATCCAAGTAACTTTTTTCTAAATTAGAATTTCTTAAATATCCACTTAAATAAATATTAGGCTCAATATCTGTTACATCATTAATAGCTTTTATCTCATCTAATAAAGAGCTATTGTACTTAGAAAATGTGTAATTTGCATTTATTGGTGAATATCCTAAATAAATATCAAAATTACCATATGATTTACTTGTTATATTAGATGCTTCTGATTCTTTTCCATATATGAATTTTGTGGAAGTTAATCTCCCTATAAACAAAACTCCACATAGTGCTATAGTAATAATAATTATTATTGATGTAACTTTATTCCTAAATATGTTTTTGAAAGCTATTTCATTTATAATTCCAACAACTTTTTTATGTGATTTTAACAACAAAAGCTTAGGAACATAATTTAACTTATCTGTCTTCTTTATAGCATCAATTATAGATAAATTTCCAGCTCTATATATAGTTACTACAGAAGCTAATATAACTGCTATAGTTGACATGATGATAGATTCAATTATAGAATTCTTATTTATAATTAACTCTGCACTTTTATCATATACAATCATAAGACCTAAGTAAGAAAAAACTATACCTCCAAGTAAGCCTATTACTAACCCCACAGATAAAACTACAATGCTCTGAATAAAAAATATACATCTAATGTTTTTCTTACTGGATCCAACAGCTCTAAGTAAACCAATTTGCTTGGTCATATCTAATATTATTATGTTAAATATATTGTATATTACTAACATTGCACATAATAAAGGTAATAATTTTTGCTTTATTGAGTAAGTTGTTGTTTTTGAAATATTTTTCATAGACATAGCCATACTTACTTCCGTATTTGGATAAAATTGATTATTTGTTAACTTGTATTTCACTCCTAAATTTACTACTTTTTGAGTATCTAAGTCTTTTGTATTCAGTTTTAGTGTTCCCATATGAGTTATTAATTCATATGGAACAATGTCTTTTCCATCGTTTGAATATGTAAAAGCTCTTACCTTGTATTCATTTAAACTTTCATAGTATTCATCAGGTTTACTTAAAATACCAACTAGTTTAAATTTCTTATCTTTACTATAAATATCATTTTCATCATTTTTATTTACATACTCGTTAATAATCTGAAAATCAATAGTTTGATTCAATTTAACATCTAGTTCCATTTTATCTAAAACTTTTTGTTCTATTACTAATTCATTAGAATTTCTAGGTTCTCTACCTCTGGCTAACTTATATCTAGTAGAATCTAAAAAATTTTTATTGTAAGAGCATAAATTTATAGATGCCCCATTATCTTTACTTACAATTTCTCCAAATTTAAGTACATCATTGAATTCTTTTATATCTTCTTCATTATTAAGTTTTTTTACTATCTTACTATCTAGATCTTCATAAAAAGCATGATAATCTCCTGAGTTTTTATATGCATGATTTATGTCTGATTGCCCTTGAGACTCTTTAATAACACTTAATGAAAAAACTAACATAACAGCAATTCCTATACTAAGTATTAATGATAGAGTTTTTCCTCTTTCTCTTTTTAAATACGACATTGCCAGTTTAATATTGATCATAATTAGAATTCTCCTTATTCACATTTACAAGAAAAACTCTATAATCTAAAATTTTAGATTATAGAGTCTCATTAAATACTAACTAACTCATTGTGCTAGTTAAATTTAATTATTAAAAATACTAAAGTCTAGAAAAACATATTTCATTCCTAAAAACTACATATAGTACTTTCATTTAATAAATTGACTAGTCTTTTTTAATATGCCACTGTTCCTTTTGGAGTTTTTCCTGCACAATCCTCCATGCAGTCTATTTGCGAAATAATTTCATGCTTGTCATAATACCATTTACATGGATCTGCTTGCACCTCAACATCTTGAAGTTCTATTTTTTCTTCGATTTTTTTATATGTATCATAATACATATCCCCCTTTACTTTTGTTTTATATTTATTATAACTAGTTAAACTAGATTATAATTTATATAGCTTTTTTGTCGTTTCAACATAAACTCTTTCTAATCCACAATAAATCGGTACTGCACTTTGGAATTTACCTGTTACCTTTTTATTGATAAGTTTACATCTGGTTGACATACAATAATCAAGTCTAGTACATCCATCACACTCTTCATTCTTAGATATATAAATTTTTATAAGGTTCTTAATTTTTTTATCATCCAATCCATCATATATATTTCCTAGTAAAATATCATTATCTCCTACACATACTGTACATGGATATACATCTCCTCTAATATCTATTGCATAACTATTTATTCCTCCAAAACAGTCTCCTTTTTTCTTATTTATAAATTGTTTATCTAAAATAGAGATATCTATATCAGGATAATCCTTTTTAATATTCATAATTTTACTAATTTGTTCATTTAATATTTTAATATGAGAATTATCCCAGTTTTTATCCATAAAATCTGAAATTGGAGCGATATTTTTAAACCCTTGTTTTGCTATATCATATACACTCTCATAAAGATACTTAACAGTATTTGAGTTATATGTCATTCTTGCCCTAACATATATACCTTTCTCTATAAGTCTTTTTCCATTTTCTATTACCTTTTCATAAGTACCTACTCCGTTAGCATCTATTCTATTTATATCATGTATATTCTTTTCTCCATCAATACTTATCGATATATTTTTTACATTCTTTGCTATAAACTCTATTATTTCATCATTTATAATAGTTCCATTTGTAGTTATATCAAATAATATCTCTTTGTCACTCAATCTATCTACTAACTCCCTATGTATATACTTAGTATACTATTTATAGGTAATTTTTTATATCATTTTAAACATTAAAATTATTGATGTCTAGGAACTATTATGTTGATATTAATATATAATTAATGATATCAAAAATTTTCTAACTAGAGTTCTCACTTATTTAAGACTTTCTATCGAAAAATCTAGGAATAAATCGAAAATCAATGGCTAACCTTTTACTTTTTATTTTCAATCTATTTACTTGAATTTTAACATAAATCCATTTTTTAGTATACATTAATCATAATAAATTTATGATGATATGTATACAAAGTGTCGTTTAGTATTTTCTAATAAAAAATATTACTGGGATTAAAAATCTCCAGTAATATTTAATAAGTAAAAAACATGTTTATACAAATATATAATTTAGTTTAATGAGGTATTAAATTATTTAACTAAATTAGTAAGCTTGGCCATTAGTCTACTAATTGTTGATATAGCACTTGAATCTTCTTCTACCTTATATGTCTTTCCATTTACTAAACCTGTTATTGATGTTCCTGTTAGTGCTGCTTTCTCTCCTTCTTCTCCTAGTGTTCCATCAGCTTTAGTATATTTTTCAACTCCATCCATTGTTACTTTATATATCTTTCCTGATGTCAATCCTGTTATTTCTTTATCTCCTGCTGTTGCTCCTGATACTGAACCTTCTCCTATTATTACTTCGTTCACTACTGGTGCTATATATTCTTCTACCTTATATGTCTTTCCATTTACTAAACCTGTTATTGATGTTCCTGTTAGTGCTGCTTTCTCTCCCTCTTCTCCTAGTGTTCCATCAGCTTTAGTATA
>NZ_JAGWCV010000100.1:0-5640 GCF_020657735.1 Clostridioides sp. ZZV15-6383
TGTGGTTACAATAGCAGAGAGGATACACCTGTTCCCATTCCGAACACAGAAGTTAAGCTCTCTAGCGCTGATGGTACTTGGTGGGAAACTGCCTGGGAGAGTAGGACGTAGCCACGTAATCTTTTTTATTATGATACATTTAGAATATGAGTTAGTATTTTACTCTAATTGAAAAATAAAAGACTTACTGATTTTTATATCAACTAGTCTTTTATTTTTCTTTAAAATTTTAATTGAATTCTTGAATAGATGTTATATATTTACTTAACATGCTAACCTTCATTTAATACATTGTATCCAAGAGCTATTCAATTTAAATTATTATTATGCCATTATTTTATATACAAATTCTTTTAATTTATCTAATCCAGATAAGAAAGTATTTTCATTGCAAGCATAAGATATACGAATGTATTTATCCATACCAAATGCTATTCCAGGAACAACTGCGACATTATATTCTTCTAAAAACTGATTACAAAATTCGATAGAAAAGCTATCTTTATACTTAAATCTCTCAGATACTTTAGATAGGTCTATAAAGGCATAGAATGCACCATCTGGATTTACGTATCCTACATTTTCTATAGAATCTAATTTAGATGTAATTAAGTCTCTTCTATACTTGTATGTTTTAACCATATTATCTATATCAGTTGAGCAATCTTTTAAGGCTCCATATGCTATGTACTGTGCTGTTAAACTTGGATGAGATATAAGATGTCCCTGTATAGAGCTCATTGCCTTAGCAATCGTTTTATTAGATGCAGTATATCCTAATCTTAATCCAGTCATTGCAACTGATTTAGAAAAGCCATTTATAGTTATTGTTATATCTTTAGCCTCTTTGCTTAATGATGCAATTGATGTAAATTTTTCATTATAGCATATTTTTTCGTATATTTCATCTGCTAAAATATATATTTTATTCTGTATACATACATCTACTATTTCTATTAACTCATTTTTTGTATAAACACTACCAGTAGGATTCGAAGGGTTATTTATTACAAGAATTTTTGTTTTGTTTGTTATAGATTTTTCAAGTTCTTCTTTTGTTAACTTGAATCCATTTTCTTTTTTAGTGTCAATGAAAACTGGAACAGCATTAACCAACCTAACCATTTCAGGATAACTAACCCAGTAAGGTTTTGGTAGTAATACTTCATCTCCCTCATCTGTTAAAGCTAGTAAGGTATTTGTTATAGAGTTCTTTGCTCCACTTGATACAACTATTTCATCTATTGAATAGTTACAATTGTTTTCTTCAATAAGTTTTTTACATATTTCCTCTCTAAGTATTTTTAATCCTGGAACTAAATCATATTTAGTGTAATCTTTATTTAAAGAATCAATACCATAAGATTTTGCGTTATTAGGCACATTAAAATCAGGTTCTCCTATACTAAGATTTATTACTTTAATTCCGTTATTTTCCATTTCCTTAACTTTCGAACTAATACCTATTGTGTAGGATGGTGTTATAAAGTCTAGTCTTTTTGATAACATAAAATTCCTCCTTTTAAATTATTATTTATATTATACGACAATTTTAAAGAATTTACATAAGGAAATTTGTAGATATATATATTAATATATATAAAAATATACGCTTTTTGCCTAAAATTAGTGTAAAAAAAAGAGAAAATTTTTTTGACTCTCGAAGTTGTTAGAAACGCTACTGTTCAAAATATCTACATAGTATTTGCAATGATTTGCGTAAGTTTGACTATTATGTACAAATTTGGTAATCTTAATGTAGCAATTATTAAGATAATCCCTTTAACTTAGTTGAAGGGGATTTTTTTAGACTTAATATACTACATATAGTGGTATGTAGATTAATAAAATACAATATATAGTAATAGGAGGGTTTTTTAATTGGTTGAATTCGTAAAAAAAAGAGATGGAAGAGTAATCCCATTTAATGAAGATAGAATAACAAGAGCTATATTTTTAGCAGCGACAAATGTTGCAGAAAGGGAAGGAATAGTACCTGATTATAAATTATCTGAACAACTAACTCAAGAAGTAATAAAATTTTTAAATCATAGATATTCAGAATCCGTTCCAAGTGTTGAAGACATTCAAGATTCTGTAGTTAAGGTTCTTATAGAAACTGGTCATGCAAAAACTAGTGAAGAATATATAATATACAGAACTGAAAGAAGTAGAATAAGAAATTCAAAAACAAGATTGATGAAGGCAATAGAGGAAATTACTTTTGAGGATGCAGAAGATGCTGATATAAAAAGAGAAAATGCAAACATTAATGGTAATACAGCTATGGGAACGATGCTACAATATGGAAGTACTGTATCTAAAGAATTTTGCAAGACTCATATATTAAAACCAGAGCATTCTTTTGCTCATGATAATGGAGACATACATATACATGATATGGACTTTTTAAACATGGGAACATTAACTTGTTGTCAAATAGATGTTAAAAAACTATTTAATGGTGGATTTTCAACAGGACATGGTTTTTTAAGGGAACCACAAGACATAATAAGTTATGGAGCATTAGCTGCAATTGCTATACAAAGCAATCAAAATGATCAACATGGAGGTCAAAGTATACCATTTTTCGATTATGGATTGGCTGAAGGTGTATATAAGACATTTAAGAAATTCTACATAGGAAATTTAGCTAAAGCGTTAAAGTTATTCAAAGGAATTGAAAATAATGATGCAATAAAGAACATAGTATATAATACAGAGAAAGAAACAAATCAAAAGGTTGGTCTTAAGAGAGATGAACTATATCTTAATTTAGAAAAAAAGAAATTAATAGAAACTTTTGATATTAATGAAGAACTTGTAAATAACATACAAAACTTTGCCTTTGAAGAATCATATAGAGAAACTGATAAAAAAACATACCAATCTATGGAAGCATTTATACACAATCTAAACACAATGCATTCTAGAGCAGGTGCACAAGTACCATTTTCAAGTGTAAACTTCGGAACAGATACTTCTGAAGAAGGAAGAATGGTGACTAAAAATCTTTTATTATCTCAAGAAAGAGGTTTAGGTAATGGAGAGACACCAATTTTTCCAATTTTAATATTTAAGGTCAAAGAAGGTATAAATTTAAATCCTGAAGACCCTAATTATGATTTATTTAAATTATCATGTAGAGTATCAGCTAAAAGACTATTCCCAAATTTTAGTTTTTTAGATGCACCTTTTAATGCAAAATATTATAAAAAGGGTGAGCCAGATACAGAGGCTACATATATGGGTTGTAGAACAAGAGTACTTAGTAATGTGTGTGGTTCAGAAACAGTTAGTGGTAGAGGTAATATATCTTTCACTACAGTAAATCTCCCAAGATTGGGTATAAAGCATGGTATTGTAAGTAATGAAAAAGTTAATTTAGATGATTTCTTTGAAGAATTAGATGAGAAGATAAACTTAATTATAGAACAATTATTAGAGCGTCTTGAGGTTCAAGGAAATAAAAAGATGAAGAACTTCCCATTCTTAATGGGTCAAGGAGTATGGAAAGGTTCTGATGATTTAGGGCCAGAAGATACATTAAAAGAAGTAATAAAGCAAGGTACATTGACAATTGGATTTATAGGTTTAGCAGAATGCCTTATTGCTCTTATAGGTAAACATCATGGAGAAAGTAAAGAAGCTCAAGAGTTAGGGTTAAAAATAGTGTCACATATGAGAAATAGAATGGATGAAGTAACAAACAAATACAAATTAAATTTCTCTTTAATGGGTACTCCAGCAGAAGGTCTTTCAGGTAGATTTACTAAAATAGATAAAAAAGTCTATGGAGAAATCAAAGGTATTACAGATAAAGAATATTATACTAATTCATTCCATGTACCAGTTTATTATAATATAAGTGCATATGATAAAATTGAGATAGAAGCTCCATACCATGAATTGACTAATGCAGGTCATATAACATATGTAGAGCTAGATGGAGATCCATCTGATAATTTAGAAGCTTTTGAAACTGTTATAAAGGCTATGAAGGATTTGGGTATAGGATATGGAAGTATAAATCATCCTGTAGATAGAGATCCAATATGTGGTTTTTCAGGAGTAATAACAAGTAATATATGTCCTGTATGTGGAAGAAATGAAGATGAAAGTGACATCAAATTTGAAAGAATAAGAAGAATAACAGGATATTTAGTTGGCACAGTTGACAGATTTAATAATGCTAAAAAAGCAGAAGTAAGAGATAGGGTAAAACATAGATAGTTTTATTTGGAGGAATAAGTTATGAAAATAAGAATGTCATCTACTATAAGTTATGACAGTATAGTTGATGGACCAGGATTAAGAATGGTAATATGGACTCAAGGATGTATTCATAATTGTAAAGAATGCCATAATCCTCAGACACATGATTTATATGGGGGATTTTATATGGATACAGAAGAAATTATAAATAAGGTAAAATCATTGAAATTACAAAAGGGTATTACGTTATCAGGAGGAGAACCGTTCTTACAGCCAGAACCATTAGAAGAAGTAGCAAGAGAAGCCAAAAGAAATGGATTAGATGTATGGTCATATACTGGGTTTACATTTGAACAACTGTTAGATAAAAAAAATAGCACATATTTCAAAAATTTAAATTTACTAAAACAAATTGATATTTTAGTAGATGGAAAATTTATGGCTGAAAAAAAAGATATAAGCTTAAAGTTTAGAGGTTCATCAAATCAAAGAATAATTGATGTTCAAAAAAGCTTGAAATATAAAAAAGTATTTTTAGCTGAACACTATATGAAGGACGATTTATCTATAGCAGAATAGAATTATAAGTAGACGGGAGTAAATATAAGTACATATTTATTTTCGTCTATTTCTATGTTATGTTTTAAATTTATATAATAGTATAATAGAAGATATAACAATTAGGTTAAAATTAGATTAAAATATTTACTGTGTATTTAAGCTTGAGTCTTTTATAGTTTAGGTTATTTTAGTATATAGGTTCTAAAAAATATATCAGAGATTATCTAATTGGATTCTTTGCTAAGAAACAATATTCAACTGACTTACAAAAATCTTTAATTATTACAATATAAATATTTAGATAAATGATAAGATACTGATAAGCAATTTGAAAGAACATTAATTTAATATTATAGATATTAATGTTAAGTAGTCTAAAAAATATAGAAGCTTTAAAGTAGGTATTTTAAATAAATAACTAAGTGTAAATTTAATATGTGAACAGATTCTATAGTACAGATTAGATAAATAAATAAGGTATAATTATATAATATCTGTTGTTGTACAAAAAATATTAAATTTTGTAATTTGTGGATAAATGTGTTTATAATGTGGATAATATTTAATATGATAAGTTAAAACAATATGAACCAGTTGTTTATAATGTGGATAATATTGTAATATATTCATAAATGGGACATTCAAAAATAAAAAATGTGAAAAAAGTTGTTGACTCTAAAAGAAAAAGTTGGTATAGTAATACTTGTCCTCAAGAAAAGGGCAAACACATAAGGTATAAAGAACTTTGAAAATTAAACAGTAGGTTAATTTATAAACAAGAAACAAACCATAAAGCCAGATATTTTGATAACAATAGTATCTGAGCCTGATAAACTTTTATTTGAGAGTTTGATCCTGGCTCAG
>NZ_JAGWCV010000101.1:0-5465 GCF_020657735.1 Clostridioides sp. ZZV15-6383
TTTCTTTGACTAATTGTTTTCTTAAAGTATTCATAAAAAATCTCCTTTACGACATTTGATTATATTTAAATCATTGCCATAAAGAAGATTTTTATTAACCTTGAAGCACAAATTATTTTACATTACCTTTTCATTGTTGAAATGATGAAAATATATTTGATTTCATACAAAAAAGAGTGCCTCATAAACTAAAAAGTTCATTTTGAGTCACCCCCAAAAGTTTAACTCTAAATTTAATTATCTTTTATCAAATGTCTCATCTATTTTACATCTTACCATATTAACAAATTCAGAAATATTATATCCTCTAAGTTTGCATCCACATTTAGGACAATAATCTAGCTTCCTAGATACCAAAGCCCTACAACTAGATTCTGGACATCTTATTTTTAGACTCTCTTCTGCTACTTTAAATCCACATCGTGGGCATATACTACCTGGACGTGATGATACTTCCTTTCCACATTTAGGACACTTTGTCAACTTTATCCCCTCCAGTAAACTCAATTTAATTGATAGTTGAAATTTCTCTCTACAATAATATATGCAATATAATTAAATACGTTTCATTTACAACTATATAAGTTAGATTTTTATAATAAAATAAAAATCCCCTATATTCAACTTACAAATACTTAATTTGATACGTTGAACAATAGGGGATATTATTTTAATTTAGTTATATATCTTACAGCCTATTATTATCTAGGATTTTTTATAGATGCTTGAGCTGCTGCAAGTCTAGCAATTGGCACTCTAAATGGTGAACAAGATACATAGTTAAGTCCTACACTATAACAGAACTCTACTGAAGATGGTTCTCCACCATGCTCTCCACATATTCCTAGTTTTAATTCTGGTTTAACTTCTCTACCTAATTTAGCTCCCATCTTAACTAATTTACCAACACCATTTTGGTCTAGTACTTGGAATGGGTCTTTTTCTAGTATTTCTTCATCTACGTATTGACCTAAGAATTTACCAGCATCATCTCTTGAATATCCAAATGCCATTTGTGTTAAGTCATTAGTACCAAAGCTGAAGAAGTCTGCTTCTTGTGCTATTTCATCAGCAGTTAAACAAGCTCTAGGTATTTCTATCATAGTACCTACAGTATAAGGAACTTCTACACCTTCTTCTTTCATTATAGCATCAACAGTTTCTACTATCATTTTTCTTATTATCTTTAACTCATTTACTTCTCCAACTAATGGAACCATTATTTCTGGAGAAACTTTAACACCTGCTCTTATTGCTTCTATAGCTCCTTGTATTATAGCTTTAGATTGCATTACACATATTTCAGGATAAGTTATTGCAAGTCTACAACCTCTGTGTCCAAGCATTGGGTTAAATTCGTCTAAGTCAACTATTCTCTTCTTAATATCACTTACTTTTATTCCCATAGATTTTGAAAGTTCTTCTATAGTCTCATCATCATGAGGTAAGAATTCATGTAGTGGTGGGTCTAGTAATCTTATATTAACTGGTTTTCCATCCATAACTTTGAATAACTCTACAAAATCTTCTCTTTGCATTGGTAATATTTTTTCAAGAGCTTTTTCTCTTTGTTCTACTGTATTAGATAATATCATTTCTCTAACTGCTGGTAATCTAGCCTCATCAAAGAACATATGCTCAGTTCTACATAGACCTATACCTTCAGCACCAAACTCTATAGCTGCACGAGCATCTCTAGGATTATCTGCATTCGTTCTAACCATCATACATTTGTGTTTATCTACCCAGTTCATTAATTTTTCAAAGTTTCCAGTTAAAGATACTTCTGTTTTCTTAACATCTCCTAGGTACACATTTCCTGTAGAACCATCTATAGAAATGTATTCTCCTTCTTTTATAACTACATCATCAAGTGCTCTTATTTCTTTATTAAACTCATCAACTTTTATTTCTCCACATCCAGCAACACAACATTTACCCATACCTCTAGCAACAACTGCTGCATGTGATGTCATTCCACCTCTAGCTGTAAGAATTCCTTCAGCTTTAACCATACCTTCTATATCTTCTGGAGATGTCTCTAGTCTAACTAAAACTACTTTTTCTCCTTTTTCATTTGCTTTTACTACATCATCAGCATTGAAATAAACTTTACCACTTGCTGCACCTGGTGATGCTGGTAAACCTTTTGCTATAACCTTAGCTTCTTTTAATGCATTATCTTCAAATTTTGGATGTAATAATTGGTCTAATTGATTAGGTTCAATTCTCATTATAGCTTCTTTTTCATCAATTATTTCAGCTTCAACTAAATCAACCACTACATTTATTGCTGCTGCTGCTGTTCTCTTACCATTTCTAGTTTGTAATATATATAATCTTTCATTTTCTATAGTAAACTCTATATCTTGCATATCTTTATAGTGACCTTCAAGTATATGAGTAATTTTTACGAATTCATCGAATACAACTGGCATTACATCAGCAAGAGTTGATATATTTTGAGGAGTTCTTATACCTGCAACAACGTCTTCACCTTGTGCATTCATCAAGAATTCACCAAATAATTTGTTTTCTCCTGTAGCTGGATTTCTAGTAAATGCAACACCTGTACCACTAGTCTCTCCCATATTACCAAATACCATTGATTGAATATTTACTGCTGTTCCTAAGTTATGAGCTATATCATTCAATTTACGGTATACGATTGCACGAGGGTTATTCCATGATCTAAATACAGCCTCTATAGCAAGCATTAATTGCTCTTTTGGGTCTTGTGGGAAATCACTTTTTATTTCTTTTTTATAAATTGCTTTAAATTCTTTTACTATTTCTTTTAAATCATCAGTTGTAAGTTCTGTATCAACTGTGTATCCTTTTGCTTCTTTTACTCTGTCTAATACATTTTCAAATTTATATTTTGGAACTTCCATAGCAACATCAGAAAACATTTGTATGAATCTTCTGTAACTATCATATGCAAATCTTTCATTTTGTGTAGCCTCTGCTAGACCAACAACACTATTGTCATTAAGACCTAGGTTAAGAATTGTATCCATCATTCCTGGCATAGAGAATACTGCACCAGAACGAACTGATACTAATAATGGATTCTTATTGCATCCTAATGTTTTATTTAAGTCTTTTTCTAAAGTAGCTAAATGCTCTTCTATTTCTTTTATTATCTCTGCTCTTATACTTTCATTGTTAACATAATAATCATTACATGCTTCTGTTGTTATAGTGAATCCAGGAGGAACAGGTAAGCCTATCTTAGTCATTTCTGCTAAATTGGCACCTTTACCTCCTAGTAAAGATTTCATGTCTTTGCTTCCTTCACCAAAACTATAAACATACTTAGTTTCCATTGTTAAATCCCCCATTAATCTTTTTATTTTAATTTATATTATTTTTATTAATAGACATTATTAAATTTCTATTTCTTTGTATATCTTTAGACCATTTTCTTTCATTATGTCTAAAATTATACCTGCTGTTTCTTCTATTGCCTTATTTGAAACATTTATTACTGGGCATCCAATTCTTTTCATTATTTCTTCTGAATAATCTAACTCCTGAAGTATTCTTTCTAAATTAGCATAGTTTGCTTTACTAGATAAACCTAAAGCTTTTAATCTTTGAGTTCTTATTTCATTCAGCTTTTCAGGTGAATTAGTAAGACCTATTATCTTCTTAGTATCTATCTCAAATACTTCTTTAGGAATTGGTATTTCTGGAACTAATGGAACATTAGCTACTTTTATATTTTTATTAGCTAAATACATACTCAAAGGAGTCTTAGATGTTCTTGAAATTCCCACTAAAATTATGTCTGCTTGAAGAACACCTCTAGGGTCTTTCCCATCATCATATTTTACTGCAAACTCTATAGCTTCAACTCTCTTAAAGTAAGATTCGTCTAATTTTCTAATTATACCAGCTTCTCTTTTAGGTTTTCTTCCTGTTCTCTTGCTTATCTCTCTTAGTATATCTGTCATCAAGTCTATAGAACTAAGACCTTCTCTTTCACAATATCTTTCAACAATACTGCATAATTCTTCATCAACTAATGTATATACAATCAAAGCGTTTTCAGCTTTTGCATTTTCCAAAGTTTCAAGTAGTACTCCTTTATTAATCATGTATGGAAATCTTTTTATTTCATAAGTTTCATTCACATAAAACTGTGACATACATGCTTTTGCAACTTGTTGTGCAGTCTCCCCTACTGAATCTGATACTGCATATATAATTAGGTTTTTCACCAGCATACCTCCTTAATTGTCAACTATTTCTAAGAATAGCTTAGTTATGTTGGTTTTTGATATTCTCCCAACAACTCTCATATGATTTTTGTCTTCTCCCTTATATTCAACAATTGGAATCGAATCTACTTCATGTTCTATTATTTTTCTTGAAGCTAATAAAACACTTGCTCCTTTAGTTAGAGTAACTACATTTGGAGTTCTTGTCATTATCATACCTATTGGCATCTTATTTATATCAGAACCTCCTATAGTTGCTTTTAACAAGTCTTTTCTGGAAACAACTCCACATAGCTCTTCATTTTCATCTATAATAACTATACTCCCTACATCAGATAAAAACATAGTGACTATTACATCATATATACTTTCGTCCTTCTTAGCTAGTACAGGCATGCTCATTATATCTTCTACTGTTTTTTCTTTTATACTTTTACCAATTAAATTAATTTCACTGACTCCTGAATAAAAATATCCAACTTTTGGTCTTGCGTCTAATATTCCTGTCATTGTTAATATAGCTAAATCAGATCTAAGTGTAGCACGAGTCACATTCAACCTGGAGGCAATACTTTCACTCGTTATTGGTTCATTTTCCTTAACTATATCTATAATTTTTAGCTGTCTTTCGTTAAGCTGAATAATAATCACCTTCTTTCATTGTGCTATACTTTTTATCTTTTCGCATCTTATATAGTATATTATATAACTATATATATCATTCTGTAAACAGATTTTTTACTGAATACGATATATTTTTTACTAAGTTCTCTTGCTTAAAGATATTTATTATATATTAATGGGGGATAATTCTTTAATTAATAGAACTATATTAGTATTACAGTTAATATTATAATACATAATTGGTCATTTTAATTCATTTTATATTAAAATTTTTAATAATATTATTTTAATATGAATACAAAGTTGCAGAACCAATTTAGATTAAACATACTAGTATCTTTTATAATTACAAATAAGCTATAATATACTTCTAAACAAAATATCCTAACAAAAATATATAGAAATTTAAAAGGGCTGATTTAGAAATTAGTATAATCCCCTTATAGTAGACATTTAAATAAAAGGCCATTATAATAGGTCTAAAAAGCGTATACTCTAAGGGGGTTTTTCTATGTCTAAAAAACACAAAAAATATAGCAAAGAACTTAAACTAAAAGCTGTAAACTTATATATAAAAGAAGGATACTCATCATACAAAATTGCTGAGATGCTGAA
>NZ_JAGWCV010000102.1:0-4889 GCF_020657735.1 Clostridioides sp. ZZV15-6383
AAATGGAAAAAATATCAAAATAAGGCTATGATTTTTAAAGCCATAGCCTTACAAATAAATGTTTAATTATCACTTAAAAAATAAATTTTTATTTAAAGAATACACATAAATATTTCCAGACTCGAAATTATTATAAACTAACTGACTGACACTTAACTGACAAAACCCTGTTTTTTTTGGTTTTACTGACATTTAACTGACAGTCAGTTTTATTATTTAAATAGAAGTTTACTTAGATTGTCAGAAGCTTCTTTGTCCATTTCCTCTAAAACATGAGAGTATCTATTCATGGTTATTTTTATATCTGTATGACCTAATCTTTCTGAAACAACTTTCATATTAGTGCCTCCTAGCAAAAGCAAACTTGCGTTTGTATGTCTTAAATCATGCACTCTAATATTTCTTAAATTATTTCTTTTAATAAAGCTATGAAAAGTTTTACTTAATGCAGTTGGTATCCAAGGCTTTAAATTTGTATTTAAACATACTAAGTTATTTTCATTTTCAAGTGTACCTTGTAATTTCATTTTGTTTTAATTTTTCTATTTTTAATTTTTCAATTAATTCTTTTGGAACTGACAAGGTTTTTTTTGATTTTTCTGTTTTTGGTTCTTTAAAAGTTATCTTGATGTTTGCATATATAAGGATTTGATTAATATTTATTATACTATTATCTAAATCAACATCAGACCATCTTAGACCAGCTACTTCTCCAATTCTTAAACTTAAAAGCAATATTAATAAAATAGGCATTTCTATTATGCTATTATTTAACTTTTCTATTAACAATAGTGTTTCTTCTATATTATATATTTCAATTTCAGATGTAACGTTTTTAGCTGGTAATTTCACAAAATCACAAGGATTTTCAGATATTTCTTTTAGTCTATAAGCCTCTTTTAAAACAGAAGATAGAAAATTATATCTGACTTTTGCACTTGAGGAAGTGAAATTATTAAAACTTTTATTTATAAATAATTGAAGTAAGCTAGGATTTATATATATAAGTTTTGTATCTTTAAAAAAAGGTTCTATATAATTATTAACCCAAGACTTTCTATTTACAGTTGTGTAAGGAGACCAATTATTTTCATTTGTTATTATGTACTTATAACATCTTTCTGCAAGAGTTATTTTATTTGGAGTTATAAACTTATTATTGTTTATAGTAGCTTTTATTTCAATTAAATGTTTTCAGCATCCTTTTTCTTTTTATAACTTCCATAACTTTTCTGTTTTATCTTGCCAGTCGTTTCCTCTATGTACTCCACGTATACATAGAATTTCTCTCTCCTTTTTCTTATAAAAGCTGATTTGATATTCATATATGTACACTCCCTTTATAAGTTTATATGTTTTATATAAAAGAGCAGTTTAACTGCTCTAATTATATCTAGTGAATATTGAGATGATTTTTCAAAGCTTCTTGAAGTATCTGAGAAAAATTAACCTTATGTTTTTCTGCTTCCCTATTAAGTCACTGAGGAATAGTAAGTGTCTTTTTAACAGAGTAATTTTCTATAGCTTTACGGTGAATAGGCATATATATTTCTATTAAAGTAGGTATTTGATTTTTCTCTAAATTTAAGTTATCTATAGTAGTTGCAGTAGGGATTATGTAGTTATCTTCTTCCATCCCATATAGATGCAATCCTAGAGCTTCTTTTGCCATTTTTAAGGCTTCTTCTGTTGTATCTACACATGTAAGACAGCCTGGTAAATCAGGAAATTCTACAGAGATACCATCCTCATCATAGCTTAGTATAGCAGGATATACATATATATCTTTTTTCATTTTATCAACTCCTTACAATTACATTATAAAACGTACTTATATACGTGTAAATAAGAAGAATAAACTAAAATAGAAATTTAAATGTAATATATAGGTAAAATATGTAAGAATTATATGTTATAATATTTTTAGCAAGAAGATGCAACCTACAATTTATAGAGTGGAATTCATGTATCAAAAATTATCCTCCCAACGCTAAGAAGGGAGGTGAATATACATGGATAATTTTTTAAAAGGTGTACTAGAAAGACTATCTATTAGTTTAATAGTTTGTCTAGTTAGCAATTTACTTAAAAAACGTAAAAAACCACTCAAAGCTGGCACTAAGAGTGGTTGGGAATTTGATTTGAAAATCAGATTCCATAAAACTAAGTAATTTTCAAATTACGAACTCCACTCTACCATAAATAGATTGTAGTTCTTCTTGCTTTTATTATACCACAAATTGGTACAGATATTCAAAAATAATATTTTTATGATATAGTAAAAATATAGAAGTATTGTGGCATTTCAGTTTCGAGTAAATTGTCTAAAATGTTATAGACGATTTTATATTAACTATATAGTATGTAAATATTAAAATATTTTCATTTACTTATTTTTAAATAAACTAATAATAAGATTAAATATAATAAATCCAGTTGTTGAACCTAAAGCACTAACAGGTACTGATGATATATTAGCGAAATTATTCAATGCTGATAGACATAACATTACTATAGAAACTATAACTGAATAAGATATCACTGTAAAAAATGGAATTGAAATACTTATATTTAACTCTGCTTCATATTCTTTCATAATATCTTTCCTTTCAAATTATTTTGCTTAACTTTATTATAGCATTTAAACATAATTAAATGTAAAAATATAGTTAAAAATTAATTGAAAATATCAATTATATGTTATGATATAATAAAATTATAGAAGTTTTGCAGTGAGCGATATTTGTGATAAAATATGGATTAACAGTTGCAATGTAAGGCATTGAGAACATATGATAAATGTTATCAATTGCACTATTAGCCGCTCACTGCA
Organism: Clostridioides sp. ZZV15-6383; assembly: GCF_020657735.1. Classification (NCBI taxonomy): domain Bacteria; kingdom Bacillati; phylum Bacillota; class Clostridia; order Peptostreptococcales; family Peptostreptococcaceae; genus Clostridioides; species Clostridioides sp. ZZV15-6383. The sequence goes on from NZ_JAGWCV010000102.1 coordinate 2,834, forward strand.
AATTTGAGAGAGTTGTATATGTGTAGGTATTGAAAATACTTAGTTTATTTTGGGGTTTTATATTAACTAAGTGGTATGTAAAGCTGCTTGTTTCACATCTCCATCAAATATATGTGCTAGTTTTATATTAACTAAGTGGTATGTAAAGATTTTTTTAGATATAACAGAATAAGAATAATAAATAGGTTTTATATTAACTAAGTGGTATGTAAAGTCGCAAACAACTTTAAAATTAGTAAAACTAACTTCAAGTTTTATATTAACTAAGTGGTATGTAAAGTTAAAAGAATCTAAGATAACATCTTGGTCTAAATATAGTTTTATATTAACTAAGTGGTATGTAAAGAGAAACCAAGAAATAACGCCACATATAATGCCATACGTGTTTTATATTAACTAAGTGGTATGTAAAGGTATCTCGTATTATCTTATAAGCCATCCCTCTGCAGAGTTTTATATTAACTAAGTGGTATGTAAAGCCTATTTTGTATTGTTCAAAACAAGACTTATAAGTTAGTTTTATATTAACTAAGTGGTATGTAAAGCAAGGTCGTGGAGCATGGCATTGTCATATGGCTATGAGTTTTATATTAACTAAGTGGTATGTAAAGTTGATTTAAGTATTCATCTCTTATAGTAATTACATCGTTTTATATTAACTAAGTGGTATGTAAAGATTATTTCTGCTTGTAGTAATTTGCAAACAAAATTTCGTTTTATATTAACTAAGTGGTATGTAAAGTCAAAATCAAACTAATACAACATCACAAGCACAAGAAAGTTTTATATTAACTAAGTGGTATGTAAAGTGATAATACTATCAAAGAGGCTTTTAATAGAATTATAGTTTTATATTAACTAAGTGGTATGTAAAGGCGGAAATAGAAAAAATGTACCCCGATTATGAGTTGTGTTTTATATTAACTAAGTGGTATGTAAAGTTATATTTTTTATAAGTAGGGACAAGTATTCTAAGGTTTTATATTAACTAAGTGGTATGTAAAGCGCTATGACCACTTGATTTAAAATGCACTGAATACTGTTTTATATTAACTAAGTGGTATGTAAAGAAAGTAATGATAAATCATTTGAAATAAATGAGATAGCGTTTTATATTAACTAAGTGGTATGTAAAGCCTTAGCTTGTGCAGTAGCTAACACAATTTTAGCATGTTTTATATTAACTAAGTGGTATGTAAAGGTTGTTACGACTGCCATAGCTGCTGAAAAAGTACCAAGTTTTATATTAACTAAGTGGTATGTAAAGGAAGATGAAGAAGATTCAAAACGATTAGCACTTGAAGAGTTTTATATTAACTAAGTGGTATGTAAAGACTGCAGAAATAGAAGTAGCAGATTTAGGAACATCAGGTTTTATATTAACTAAGTGGTATGTAAAGACTACACCAGTTGTTACATATGTTACCATAACATAGTTTTATATTAACTAAGTGGTATGTAAAGAGACTTATCAAGAGGAAATAAAAATATAGCTGGTTTAGTTTTATATTAACTAAGTGGTATGTAAAGCGATACTATAATATCTTTGTTGAGTTGGGCTATAGTGTTTTATATTAACTAAGTGGTATGTAAAGTGACAGAAAACTAGCAACAGCTAAAAATCAAAAAGGTTTTATATTAACTAAGTGGTATGTAAAGATGTCAGAGCGCTGTATTATTCTCTTGTACAATTCAGTTTTATATTAACTAAGTGGTATGTAAAGTCTGGTGACGTTGTTGTTGGAGAAAATAATCCTCCTGTTTTATATTAACTAAGTGGTATGTAAAGTGTTAAATTTATATTCTGTTTCTTTACTACTTCCTTTGTTTTATATTAACTAAGTGGTATGTAAAGTTTTATAAAATGTACTAGAAAGACTATCTGTTAGTTTAATAGTTTGTCTAGTTAGCAATTTACTTAAAAAACGTAAAAAACCACTCAGACGCCAATGAACTGGAACCCTATTTTTGGACAAATTTTTAAACCACTCCAAAAATAGGTTTTTTTATTCTCTTTTTTCAAATATAATAAAATTAAAAACGAGGAAAATATATG
>NZ_JAGWCV010000103.1:0-4647 GCF_020657735.1 Clostridioides sp. ZZV15-6383
TTTCTTTGACTAATTGTTTTCTTAAAGTATTCATAAAAAATCTCCTTTACGACATTTGATTATATTTAAATCATTGCCATAAAGAAGATTTTTATTAACCTTGAAGCACAAATTATTTTACATTACCAATTAAACCAATAAAAAAACGACCTTATAAATGCCATTTTAAGGTCGTTTAAATTATATCTTCTAGACTTTTTTATATTAAACATATTATTTTTTATCTAGAAAAATATTTTTAATTATAGTCAATATATCAACTATAACATCCATATTTGATTTAACACTGTCTTTAGTAACAAGAAAATCTGCTGTAACATCAGTAACAACTTCTGTTACGTCTTTCATGTTTTCCCCTACTTCTCCAAAATTTTCTACAACACTAGGAAGATTATTTAAAGTTGTATTTATATTTTGAGTATTTTCACTTAACATAGTCCCAACATTATTTAAAATCTTATGTAGTTTAGCAAGTACAATAATTAAATAAACTAAAGCAATACACCCAAGTATAGCTAATAATACATATATTATACTTATGTTAATTGTTATTGTATTGTTCATATTATTCCTCAGTAACACTAACTGGTTCAACAATATCTATTATTTTATCTTCCTCATTAGAATTTTCAATACTCTTTTTATTATCTATATATTTTTTTATTTTTTTCTTTGATTCTATAAAGTTTCCTTTTCTATCTTCTAGCTTCTCAGATACCTTACCTTTTACATCCACGGTTTTCATATTTATTTTTTCAGCAATTTGTTGTGAAGCACCTTTTATATCTTCTCTTGTCTCTTTTCCCGATTTTGGAGCCAACAGTACTCCACTCACTGCACCAGTAACAGCTCCTAATACTACACCAGCTGTAGCAATTTTAGCTTTCTTAACTTTTTCAGCTCTTTGTTTAGCTTTTCTTTTATCTTCTATTTTCTTTGATAGACTCATATTTAATCGCCCCTTATTATAATATTTTTAAACATTATAATACATTTTTTACCATAATGATATAGTTTCTAACTAAATTTTTAAAAAGCAATAAAAATTCTTTTTAATTACTTTCTATCCATTACAATTTAAAATTTTATAAGGCTTTTTTATATATTTTTATCTTATTAAAATATAATATTTATTAGATACAGATTATAAATATCTTATTTGATTAGCTTCACGTATATAACTAAAAAATTTTTAGGATAAATGACCTTCAATCTTTCTATATAAATTGAATTAGTATTTCAAAAAACAATAAGAGAGGAATTAATCCTCTCCTTTTAATTTAATTAGATTTGGCAGGGCGGCGTATCCTGCATCTCTATTAACTACTCCATAGTAGCGTATTGGGTGCCTTTCCAACCTCAAATCTAACTAATAAATATTTACATGTATATTTATATTATAACCTATATGATAATATTTTTCAATAGTTTTGGAAATTTAATAATATTATGTTAACCATCATATTGTTTTACTCTTCCACTATTTATTCTACTTTCTAATTTTGCTTCTTTTATAGCATACAGTGAAGATACATATAAATATCCTTTTTTTGTATCCAATTCTGTAGCCACTAAAATGTAATCATCAATTTTTTTTATAAACTCCACACTTTTTCCAGGTTTTTTAGGATGGCTTCCTATATATTCAGGGGACTTTAATACCATTTTTATAGTATCTATTATATCATTAACAATGTCCTTACTTAATTGACATCGATGTTTTTTCTTTATATGTTTTATAACACCAGAAGAAGCATAAATTTTACCAGTATATTCAATTCCTGCAAGTTCTGCCGTTTCTTCATCTATGATTCCAACAACTTTGTCTGTAGACATATAAAGCACATTCCTTTCTAAGATAATTTACCATTAATACTGTAAAATTTATTTAAATTAAATATCTATACTTAAAGTATAGTTTATTCCAAAAAGAAAAGATAGCATAATATAGTTTTTTCATATATGACTTTATATAAACTATTTTTATATGATTTATAAATGGTAAATAAGGTTCTATTTGTAAGCTGTTTTTAGAAATTGTTTAGCTTTTTTACGTTATATTAAATATTCTTGATTCTTTATAAAAATATAAGGTTTATATGGTATAAAACGTTTTCTTTTAAAGTTTTCTATGATAATATTATTTATATATAAAATAAATTTCTAATAGGAGGATATTATGAACAATCAACAACAAGAAGTATATAGAAAATTGGATGAATTTAACATACCTTATGAAGCTGTAAATCATCCACCAGTTTATAAAATTGAAGAAATGGAAGAATTAAAAACATTACATATGGAATTTGTTGTAAAAAATTTATTTCTTCGTGATGCTAAGGGAAAAGAACATTTTTTAGTTGTATTAGGTAAAGACAAAAAAGCAGATTTAAAAGATATTCGTCAACAAATTGATAGTAAACCTCTTAGTTTTGCATCAGAAGAAAGACTTCAAAAATACTTAAAACTTACTAAGGGAGCTGTGACTCCTTTTGGTATATTAAATGATACAGAGGCTGTTGTAAAAGTTGTATTTGATAAAGACTTATTAAAAATGGATAAAATAGGTATACATCCAAATGATAATACTGCTACTGTATTTTTAAAGTTTGAAGATATGAAAAAGCTTATAGAACAAAATGGGAATGAAATATATTACGTGGAAGTATAATTGTAACTTGATAAAGAGTGCAAAAGCAATGATTGCTTTTGCACTCTTTACATTAGTGTAATTGTTTTCTACAACTTTACTTTTACAATAGTTATTTATTTTTATTATTTTTTTCTTGCAGCTACAAGTAGCATCATAGGTCTTCGTAGTTCATCTTTCATTTCAAGAATTGTATCTAATAGTTTTTCCTCTGGTTGAGGCTCAACAACTTCTAATATTTCAAACCCAGTTTTATTTAAAGTGTTTAGATAAGTTGTTAGTGTTTTATGATATTTTGTAACTTCTTCTCCTAGAAAATTTGACTTACGTACTCCTTCTTCAAAATATCTATCTACTGGCCAGTGTAGATTATTACCGTCTTTATCACAATACCATTCTTGAGTTCCATATGCAGTAAATATAGGATGTTCAACAGAAAATACAAAGTCACCTTCGCTTGAAAGGCAATTACTTACATTTTCACATATATCTTCAAATGATTGAATATAATGAAATGCTAAAGAACTAATAACCACATCAAAACTATCTTTTGGAAAATTAATGTCTTCAATAGGCATACATATGTATTTTATATTATCAAATTGCGTTTTGTTTTTAGCTTCTTTTAACATTTTTTCTGAAATATCAATTCCAACAGCAGAGTTTGCTCCATTCTCAACTGCATATTGACAATGCCATCCAAATCCACACCCTAAATCTAAAACTCTTTTTCCTTTGAAATCAGGTAACATTTTTTTTAAAATATGCCATTCTCCAGCACCTGCTAGTCCATTTATAGAACGTTCCATTTTACTATATTTATCAAAGAATTTATCATCATCATATTTATTTTGTTTCATAAAATTTCCTCCATTTTAAGTATATTTGTTTAGATGCAATCTATTAAATACAAAATATAAGCTTTTACTATTTCATATAAAAATAATAAAAGTTTATATAAATTAATCTAATTTATATTATAAACAAATTTTTTCTTTATGTATAATAGACAAAAAAATGATATTATTTTAATTTTATTACTTAGCTTATAAATAATCAATATAATTTACCAAAGATTACACATTACTAAAAAAACTAAACATAAAACTCAAATTTATTTTTAAGTTTTTGTAGAAATATTATAAGTATAGATACATTTTTGTAACAACTACAATAAATATTTAATACTATATATTATTCGTATGTTTTATGGGAGGTATTTATTATGTTTAAAAAAATAGTCGCAATAGCAAGCTCTATCATTGTAAGCACAATCTGTCTAACTGGATGTGATTTTAACTCTAGTGACAAAAAAGATGAATCTTCTTCGTCTAAAAATCTAGATAAAGTAACTATAGCAGAAGTTACTCATTCTGTTTTTTATGCTCCACAGTATGCTGCTATTACGAAAGGATTCTTTGAAGATGAAGGCATAAAGATTGACCTTATAAATACCCAAGGTGCAGATAAAACTATGGCTGCCTTAATTTCAGGTGAAGCAAATGTAGGTTTAATGGGTCCTGAAGCATCTATATATGTATATAATCAAAACAAAAACGATTATGCAGTAAATTTTGCTCAATTAACTAAAAGAGATGGTAGTTTTCTAATTGCTAGGGAAAAAATGCCTAATTTCTCTTATGAGGATTTAAAAGGAAAAGAAATATTAGGTGGTAGAAAAGGTGGAGTTCCACTAATGACTTTTGAATATGTTATAAAAGAAAAAGGTCTTACTCTTGGAGAAAACCTAAAAGCAGGTAATGTTAATGTAAGAACTGATGTACAAAAATCAGTATGATTATAACATAAATTTATAACATTTAAATTACATATTTTGTAACTATTAATTCAACATTTAACTTTAAAAGGGCTGTCTCAAAATTGGATATGTCCCTGTCAAGTAGACAGACTTAAAAAAGGCTATCTTTACGCGGAATGAGTTCGATATTCAATCGGACTCATTCCGTTTTTTAATTGTATTCTTTCATTATTATAAA
>NZ_JAGWCV010000104.1:0-4494 GCF_020657735.1 Clostridioides sp. ZZV15-6383
CAAATATAAGTTGTAACTTGTATCTTTTACAGGAAACAAAAAAGATTATGAAAAAATTTTTCCTTCAATATTTTTCATAATCTTTTTTTAGTTTTATAGAATTTTTTTCAAAATTTTTTAAAGTTATTCATTATTTTAATTTTTTAGCTATATATTTTACTAAATCAACAGTTCTTGAAGAATATCCCCATTCATTATCATACCATGAAACTACTTTAACCATATTGTCTTCTATAACCATTGTGGATAAAGCATCTATTATAGATGATCTTGAATCTCCTTTATAATCTATAGAAACAAGTGGCTTGTCGCAATATCCTAAAACTCCTTTTAATTCTCCTTCAGCAGCATCTTTTAACACAGAGTTCACTTGTTCAGATGTAACGTTTTCTTTAAGTTCACACACTAAATCAACAAGTGAAACTGTTGGTGTTGGCACTCTAAGCGAAAAACCATTTAATTTTCCTTCTAATTGTGGTAATACTCTTGACACAGCTTTTGCTGCTCCTGTAGTGGTAGGTATTATAGATTCAGCCGCCGCCCTTGCTCTTCTTAAGTCTTTATGGCTCTTATCTAATATTCTTTGATCGTTAGTATATGAATGTACTGTAGTCATTAACCCCTTTACTATACCAAATTTTTCGTCCAATACTTTGGCAAAAGGTGCTAGACAATTTGTAGTACAAGATGCGTTTGAAATTATATTGTGCTTTTCATTATCATATTTTTCCTCATTAACTCCGATAACTATAGTTATATCTTCATTTTTTCCTGGAGCTGTTATAATTACTTTTTTTGCTCCTGCTTTAATATGTTTTTCTGCCTTTTCTCTTTGTGTAAATAGACCTGTCGATTCTATTACTATATCAACTCCCAATTCTTTCCATGGCAATTCTTCTGGGTCATTATATCTTAATATTTTTATTTCTTTAGAATTTACTACTAGAGTTTCTTCATCTTTTGCTTCTACTTCACCTCTAAAAGTTCCATAGCATGAATCATATGTAAATAAATGTACCAAAGATTCTGTTGTTGCTCTTGCATTTATGGCTACAATTTCTATATTATCTCCTAATTCTTCTTGAGCTATTCTTAATACAGCTCTTCCTATTCTTCCAAATCCGTTCATTCCTACCTTAATTTTCATTATGAAATGTCTCCCTCCATTACTATGTTTTTACATGATTATTGTACACTAAACAAATCATTTGTTCAATACTTTTTCTTGATTAAATAATTAAATTCTATGTTTTTTTATTGTTAAAAGACAATTAGTGTATCATTTTTATCTCTATTTAGTGTATACTTTTTAGTATAAAGAGGCTGAAGCTATTTATTTTGCTCAATGTCCCTTGGGACATATTTTGCCATTTTTTTTAATTTTTAAACCATACTTATTCTTAAAAATACTATACCTCCCACACTCTCCTCTAATTCAAAATATATAAAACAAATAAATTATTATTTAGTTCCAAAAATATATGAATTTTTAAAATTTACTATAATTATTATTCATATATCAAAATATAAATTTTTATTAGCTTATTGTTAACTAATTTCTAGAAATGTAATTAATTGAAAACTTAAAAATATATTTTATAAATTATAAAAAGTACTTCCAGTATTTTGTTATTACCTTATACTGTTATAAAATGCATTGACTCAATCCATCATATCTTCCTTTTTATAGATAGCATCATTCTTCTAGATAAGATTTTTCATCAAGCACAAGCTCCTATTTTCAAGAGCATGTGTGCCAGCTTTTGAGGTGCATGCGTGTTTCAAGTAAAAATGTACAGCGACTCATTTTTAGATACGAAAAAACAGTCAATCATAAATATTAACTGCTTTTAGGTACTGAATATTAAGTTATAGACAAACTGGAATTTATTTTGAAGGTCTTTCTTTCTCCTGAACCAAATAGCTTTCAAAAGTAGCCTTTACAACAGCATGATTTATTTTAGTTCCAGTAAACCATATAGCATACTCTTTCTCCTTTTGCATATTATCAAGAGAAATTGTGAATGTATCATTATCAATACTTTCATGCCATGTATTACTCCATAAAGTTTCGTCTGTTTTATTATCTTTTATTTCCACAAGACCACTCTCTCCGTCCATTTTAAAAGAAATCTCTGTGTTTAAAACATCTATATCATCAGATACACAAAATAAACGTGCATTAACAAATGGGTCTGAAATATCATAATTTTTATCTAATTCATTTCAATAGTTGTTTGTCCTGATTCTTTGTTGCTTGAATTATTATATTTACTTTCATTGCTTTTTTTGCAAACTGTCAAGCTAACTACACTGATAATGCTAATTAAAAGAATAACTAATTTTTTCATAGGCTTATCTCCTTTACAACTTCTAATTTTTAGCCCTATAAGCTAGAATATTAAACTAATCTACTATTTTGCTTGTATTTTACATCAAATTTTTCAATTATTTAAACGTATACATTTTATCATTTTTATTACAGGTATGTTAAATAGTTTTGGTATTTCAGTTGTTATAGCATCTGGAATTGGTTTGATTTATTTAAAGATACAGGGAATTATAATTTACTGTATAAAAAAAGAGATTATAATTTCTACAAGTAAAATAAATCTCAACAGTTTACTTCTCTACATAATCTCTTTTCTATATAGTTATTCAAATAATTTACTTCCTAAGCTTACAAACATCTGTAAAATCAAAAATGCTTTTGTGTCTATCTTATGATTACTCTGTAGAATCTCCTTTGCTTCTTCTTGTGAAACTAAAAGAGCTTCAATTTCTTCATCCGGCTCTAAAAATTCATCTGTTATATCACCATCACATTTACAATAAACAAAAGCAACAGATTCATCACTCATTCCAGGAGATAAATATACCTTATCACTACTCTTATTTTTTTGAATTTCTAAAATAGTAAGTCCTGTTTCTTCTCTAAGTTCTCTTTCAACAGAAATAGCTATAGATTCTCCTTCATCAACAAGACCTGCTGGTAATTCATATATATAATCATTGATAGGTACTCTAAATTGTCTTATTAAAACTAATTTTTCACTGCTTTTATGAAGTCCAACTATTACAACTGCATCTACACTATCTTCTTCATTCTTCAAATAGATGTTTTCTAATTGTTCACTACTTTTTCTTGATGCTACCATCCAAACCTTATCTTCATCTAATTTGTTTTTATACTCAATTTCAAAAAGTCCTATAAACTTATTTTCAATCATTGGTTTTACATTCTTTATTACAGTTTTTTTCAAATTTACTACGACCTTTCTTTTTTTAATACCATTAATTAGATATAATATCTTAACAAATATTCAACTTATATTATTATATTTCCATCTCTGGGTTATCTTTATCCACAAAACCTACTTTAATTTCGCAATCAAAGATTTCCTTCAATAATTTTGCTAGTTCTTCTCTTGCACTCATTACCTTATCTAAGTTAGCATCAGTGAAACCATCTATAGGAAAAAATATATTTTTTGAACTATTAGTGATTTTTCCTTCTTCCCCTTGTCTCCATATCCATCTTCTAGTTTTTACCATATCGCCCACAGAATAAATTAATTCTCCATCTTCCATCAACTCAACATCAGTTTCTCCAAATGGTACAAATTTGTCTCCTTGTTTTGAGAATCTAACATGTACATCATCATTTCTAAAATCCATATCATGAGCACCCATTGGAAGTAAATATTTTAAAGAAATAGAGTTTCCTAAATCTACGATAGGATTTATATGAGGAAGTTTCTTATTCTTAGCAACTCTTGTTGTCATTGCTTCTATCGAACTCATAAATTTATTTGGGTTCATTCCTAAACTTCTAAATGCCTCTCTATATGGTATAATTTCTTCCGATTCCTTTACTTTTTTATCTTTAAAGTAATCTTCTACTCTATCTATACTTATATCTAAAAGATTGCTTATTCTTTCAATTTCTTTAGTGTTATCTATTCCTTTTGCTACTACTACACCAAAGCATACATTTTCTAATTTATCAAAGACTTCTTTTTCTACTATAAATTTCATTTTGTCTTATCCTCCTGTTATTTTACATTATTTTCTAAGTAAATTTTATCACTTTGTGTCTTATAAATATACCCCCTATTTAGGAATTGTTTAATTTTTTTTAATTTTCCAATTAATGTTATATTGATTCTCATCAAATATTTTATATGTAATAATTACAAATTTAACTTTCAAAAACAAATGTCTTGATTTATAATGTATAATATATTTTTTATGGAGGTAATATTGTGAAAAATTTTATTTTAATATATTTTATAATTATTAATTTTATTGCTTTCTTTTTAATGTGCATAGATAAAAAAAGAGCGATTAAAAATGAATGGATGTACTGAGACCCAAAAGTTGGACTTTATACAGGAATGAAATTTTCATTCCTGTTTTTTTAGCTTTATGTAACTTTAGATTCATATTCAAATCTATATTTAACAGGGCTACGCCAATTTAATTTTTCTTTAA
>NZ_JAGWCV010000105.1:0-4344 GCF_020657735.1 Clostridioides sp. ZZV15-6383
TTGTTATTTTTAGATTTCTTATTATATAAAATTACTATAAAAAAATGAAATATATTAAACAATCAATTGAAAAATGAAATATTAATTAAAAAAAATTCAAATTATAAATACTAAATGAATAGAATTAAAATAAATATATAAATTTAAGTATAATGCTCATACTTTAATGTATTGTGAAATTTTTATTGTACTTTATAAACCATAACTTATAAAACTTATGTAATGTTATATTTGAACAAGTAATAAAATTGTAGATATAAATTAATCTACAAAATTTATATGAAATGGAGTTGATGCTATGACAGAATTGATGATTATAAGTGGATTAGTGCTATTGATTTGTATAACCTCTAGCAAGGTATTATATAAATTTGGAGTACCAATATTATTAATTTTTATACTATTAGGGATGTTATTTGGGTCTGATGGAATGGTTGGAATTTATTTTGACAACTATGAATTAACAAAACAATTATGTTCTATTGGGCTAATATTTATAATGTTTTTTGGGGGATTTGGAACAAATTGGAATATGGCTAGACCCGTTGCAATACCTTCTATATTAATGTCCTCATTAGGTGTAATAATTACAGCAGGTGTCACAGGTATCTTTTGTCATATGGTAATAGGAACTAGTTTATTTGAAGGTTTGCTAATTGGAGCAATAGCAGCTTCAACAGATGCAGCATCTGTATTTGCCGTATTACGTTCTCAAAAACTAAACTTAAAAGGTTCTCTTGCCTCATTATTGGAAGTTGAAAGTGGAAGTAATGACCCAATAGCATATATGTTAACACTAATTATTTTGACATTGATGAATAATTCTGGGGTAGAACTTATTGTACCAATGGTAATAAAACAAATAGCTTTTGGGCTAGCTATAGGATTTGTACTAGCAAAATTGTCTGTTTATATTTTAAGAAATTCAAACTTCGAGATAGAAGGGTTTTATGCTATATTTATAACAGCTATTGCAATACTTTCTTATGCATTTAGCGAGTATATTGGAGGAAATGGATATTTAAGTGTTTATATTTCAGGTATTATTATAGGAAATAGTAAGATACCTCTTAAAAAAAGTTTGGTTCATTTCTTTGATGGAATTTCATGGATTATGCAAATAATGTTATTTTTTATGTTAGGATTGTTATCTTTCCCTTCCAAGTTACCAAATGTATTTGGTATAGCAATGGGCATATCTATATTCATGATAGTTATTGCAAGACCATTAGCAACATTCATAGTTCTGGCAAAATTTAAATTCTCAAATAAAGAAAAATTATTCATATCATGGGTAGGTCTTAGGGGTGCTGCATCAGTAGTTTTTGCAATTCATGCAGTTACTCAAGGCGTAATCATAGAAAATGACATATTTCATATAATATTTTTTATAGCGTTACTTTCAGTAGGTATACAAGGTACATTGATACCAACTGTAGCCAAAAAACTGGACTTAGTTGATGATAATACACCTGTATTAAAAACATTTAATGATTATGATGGAGAAATTAGCTCTAAGCTTATAGAAGTAAATGTTGATGAGAGTAGCAAGTGGGCAAATAAGAGTATAATAGACTCTAATATACCAGAAGATATATTAATAGTTATGATAAAACGAAATGAGCAGGTTTTAGTACCTAAAGGTTCAACTGTAATAAAAGCAGGGGATATATTGGTATTGAGTGGAGATAGAATTGAAGAATTAATATAATTATAATTTATTTTGTATTGACTTTAACCTAAGGGGAAGGTTTAAACTTAAATTAATCAAATCTAATGCGCAGGTGATGAGATGTTTTCTATAGGAATGTTTTCTAAAATAAATAAAATAACTACAAAGACATTAAGGTATTATGAAGATATAGGCTTGTTAAAACCAGAATATGTAGATGAATTTACAAAATATAGGTACTATGCAACTGAGCAATTACCTAAATTACATCAGATAATAACTTTAAAACAAATGGGTTTATCGTTAGCTGATATAAAAAAAGCTGTAGAAAATCCTGAAGAGGTTGAAAATATTTTAATGAATAAAGAAAAAGAAATGTTAGATGTAATTAAAAGTGAAGAATATAAGCTTATTAAACTACGTAACTACCTTATGAATTTGAAAGAAGAAGTCAATATGAATGATGTAATTATTAAGTCTTTACCAAAAGTTAAAGTTGCTTCTATGAGAAAAGTATTAAAGGGGTATGATGAACTTTTCAATTTATTTCCAAATGTAATGGCTGAAGAAATGATGAAAACGGGGTGTGAATGTGCAGTTCCAGATTATTGTTTCAATATATATCATGATGGCGAATATAGAGAGACCAATATGGATGTTGAGATGTGTCAAGCTATAAATGGCTTAAAAGAAGACACAGATATATTAAAATTCAAAGAATTAGATGAAATCGAAAATGCAGTTTGTATATTACACAATGGTCCATATTCAACATTAGGAAAAACTTATGCAGATGCATTTAAATGGATAGAGGATAATAAATATGAAGTGATTGGAAATCCTAGAGAATCTTATATAGATGGTATATGGAATAAAGAGCATGAAGAAGATTGGCTAACAGAAGTTCAGATACCAGTGAAACGTGCATTATAATAGGTTTACAAAGTATAAATAAGAATAAAAAAAGAAGCTTTATCTAATTAATGAGATAGAGCTTCTTTTTTTATTCTTAGAATCCACTAGAAATGTCTTATTTATGAATTTTTATTAAAAAATTTATAAATAATTGTATTTAATATACAAAATATACATAAATATTGATATTTTATATATAAAGTTGTATATTTTCGTTAAGGATATAAAGTAGAAAAATATAAAGTATCAATTAAAACCTATATAAAGTATTTAAAGTAATGCTTTATTTGTTTTTAAATAAATCGGGTATATATAAATAGATACTGATTTTAAAGAATAGGAGGTATTTTCATGGAAATATTCGCAATAGGACACTCAAACTATCCATTTGATAAGCTTATTAATATGATAAAAAAATATAATATAAATTGTGTAGTTGACATTAGAGAAACTCCATATTCTAAATATAATATTCAATACAATAGAGAGGTATTCAACGAATCTCTTAGAAATTCTGGATTTGTATATATATACATGGGAAAAGAATTTGGAGCAAAAAGAGCCAATAAAAATGTATATACACAAGAAGGTTATGCAGATTTTGAGAAGGTGGCAAATGAAGATATATTTTTAAAAGGAATAGAAAGATTAAAAAAAGGATGTCAAATGGGTTATAAGATAGTCTTATTGGGTGCTATGCAAGAACCTATAAGATGCCACAGAAGTATTTTGGTGGGAAAAGTATTAAATGAAGAGGGATTTAATGTAAAATATATAATGCATGAAGGAAATTTAGCATATCAGGAAGACATAGAAGAATCATTGTTAGACAAGTATTTTAGTGATAGAAAACAATTGAGCATTGATAATTTATTAGGTAGTGCATTAACAAGAGAAGAAATGATACAGGAAGGATATAAGTTAGCCAATAAAGAAATAGGATATAGAACCGAGAAGATAGGTAAATAAGAATATATAAGTAACTAAACATATAATATTTATCTTAACTAAAATAATATTATGAATTTGTAATAGATAGACATGATGTGCTAACTAAAAATATTATAACTATTTAATAATACCATTAAATTTATGGTGTTTTTTAATAGCACATCATGTTATAGTGTTAAAAAATAAAATCTCTAATACTGCCATAATCAACTGTTCTATTAAGCGTAGGATGGCTGGATATAAATCTAACTGTAATTTTTGAATTCAATAAACAAGGATTTGAAGCTAAAAATATTCTATCTCCATTGACAATAGAAGTAATAGCTACTGGTAAAATATCTACAAATGTGTCATATCTATTTTTAGCAATTTGATAAGGATAATTTCCTACAAAAACAAATAGATTCAAGTCATATATATTATCAATGAACCAAGCCCATTGACCATAAACTTTGTCGATATTCATTGTACCTAAACCAATTGTATCAAAGTATGTTGCTATAGTTAAATAAATATTTTCCATGTTTTCTAAATATGAAACAGTATATCTTCTGAAACGTATGGGTGCTGTGGAAGAAATAGGATAAACCATATTTACATTTAGATTATTTGCATTTAAATTAACCAAATTATCACATCCTAAAATTAGTCTATAAAATACAATATTTAAATTGATGTGATTTTGTTACATATATGGTATAAGATTTTATATATTGAAGAAATAGTTAAGTTTTGAATAATTAAATAATATTATAGAAAATAGATAAATATATTAAGATATGCTTATTGTTATTGCTACACAATAG
>NZ_JAGWCV010000106.1:0-4166 GCF_020657735.1 Clostridioides sp. ZZV15-6383
TTGTAGAAAATCCTTTCTTTGATTAGCTATATGTTCTTGAAGTCTTGCAACTTTTAACCTTGCTTTATTTCTATTTAAACTACCGATTGTTTTTCTCGATAATTCTCTTTGTAATTTAGCAAGTTTGTTTAATGACTTCTTAAGATACTTAGGATTTTCTATAAATTCTCCACAACTTGAGATACAAAATTCTTTAATTCCTAAATCTAAACCTATCTGATTATTAGTATTTTCAAATACTTCAATATCTACATCAGTACAGCATAATGATACATAATATCTACCACTTGGTTCTTTAGATATAGTAGCATTAAGTATTCTCCCTTGAGGTACTTGTTTATCCCTTACTTTAACCATACCAAGTTTAGGTAGTTTTATATGTTGACCACAATACATAATATTTCCATTTGTAAAATTAGTCTTATATGAAAATCTATTAATTTTCTTTGATTTAAATTTAGGAAATCCTGCTTTTTCTTTAAAGAATTTTTTATATGCGTTATCTAAATCTTTTAAGGCGTTTTGTAGTGAAAATTTGTCAGGTTCTTTAAGCCATTTTAATTCTTTTTTTAAATTGGTCAAATCAGAACTACACTGTTTATAAGTAAAAGTTTCTTTATCGTTTTTATAAACTTCTATTCTTTTAGCAAGATACTTATTATATACAAATCTACAACATCCAAAAGTTTTGTTAATTAACTCTTGCTGTTTTTTATTTGGATATATTCTAAACTTATAAGCTTTTTCCACTACTACCACCTCACTTTACTTGCTTTTTCTGATTATTAATATATTTTCTTATCTGTTCTTCTGTATTTTTTGATACAGTAGCAACGAAATAACTAGGATTCCAAAGATGTCTCCCCATAATACTGGATGTCTATATTTGACATACTATATGCATATCCTCTACCATGAGTAACTTCCATTTTTCATCACCTATCATAATATTAAAATATTCAATTACTTAAAACAAGTATTTTGAAGGTTTTTTATATTTATTTTTAAATAACATATATAAGAACCGTAAGTCTTAACTTTTATCATTTTTGAGGTTGTCGTTCACATAAGTTCGCTACTACCTATGCAGTTCTCTTATGAACTTCTTACACTTTCATGCAAGCACAGACTATATCTTATCCTTCGGCATTATCCGTTAAGGTCTACCCACTTCCACTACCAATAGCTTGTAGTGTACTTCCCTCAAGAGGAATAGTTGTTGAAGTTTCTCTTATTCGGAGCTTACCTGCTGATTGCCCATTTTAAAGTACTTAGGATTTAACCTTATACCATCTAACCAATTTTTTCTACTTTCGTAACTTTCACACTTAGGTTTATTTCATCCTTATGTTTTAGTTTAGTTAGCTTTAGGGGATTTTAGCAATTCAAGTAGTATTGGATAGGTTCTATCCTATCTCTACATATAAGTTTCCCTATATGCTGACTATTTTAGCTACTAACTCATGACTAAAGTCACAAGTGTGCGTAGCTATTTTTTAATCAATTATATATCCAACAACTCTTTCATTGTTAACGAAATGTTACTTATTAAATCTGTGGCATTTACTGTATACATTGTGTTACTCAATTTATCTCCTATATAACCATGTATATATGCTCCACTAACTGTAGCTTCCAATACATCCATACCTTGACCTATAAAGGAAGTAATAATGCCAAGCAAACAATCACCCATTCCACCAGTTGCCATACAACTGTTTCCTGTAGGATTTATATATGTTTTTTTACCATCTGTTATGACAGTTTGATAACCTTTTAAAAGTACAACTACATTATATTTTTGAGCAAATTCTTTTGCAACATCTACTCTATGTTCCCTTATATACCCAATTGAATCTCCTGTCAACCTTGCCATTTCTCCCAGATGAGGTGTAATTACAAATCTATTTTTCCATTCTAAAAACTTATAGCATCTATCCTTCATAACATTTAATCCATCAGCGTCTAATACAATAGGGCAATTAGAATTTTCTACTATTTTAAGTAATTTATCAAATGTCTGATGATTATCTCCCATTCCTGGACCAAAACCAATTGCATCACTAGAACTAATTAATTTATTTAATCTTTCATCTTCAAAATTTAAGGTCATTGCTTCTGTAAGCCTAATAGATACCTTTTCTTGCACATCTTCACTACTAATTAACGTTACAAGTCCACTTCCACTCTTAACAGCAGATTCAGTTGCTATGAAACTTGCACCATAAAATCCTTTTGAACCTGCAACTATAGATACTTTCCCAAAATCACTTTTAAAACCATGTATATCTCTTTTTCTAATATTATTTTTTACAAAACTCTCATCAGTTATGAACTCATCATCATGGTATTTTCTTGTAATAAAATCTGGAACACCTATCTTTTCTACAACTACATCACCTATGAGTGAACTAGTATCATAGTTCAAAAAACCTCTTTTATAAAACTCAAAGCTAATCGTTTTGTTTGCTCTAATACAAGTTCCTAATACATTTCCCTTATCACTATCTATACCTGAAGGAATATCTATAGAATATGTATTTTTACTGTTATCATTTACTATATCAATAACTTCTTTAAAAATGCCAGTTATATCACGTTTTAATCCAGTCCCAAATATAGCATCTACTACAACATCACTTTTGGATACTCTATCTTTAAAAATTGTTAAATTTTTATTTTTTATAATATTTTGTTTCTCGACCTTAATAATTTTATCTACTTCATTTTCATCACCAGCATTTTTTTCACTTAAATCATTTTTATTAATATTTATAATATTAATTCCCATATTTAAAAGTACATTGTAGTTTATTTTAGAACATTCACTTAGTTTTTCAAGATTACCTACTAAAAATATGTCTACTTCTTTTCCCTTTGTACTTAAATGCCTCGCTATTCCAAGACCATCTCCACCATTATTTCCAACACCACATACAACTGTATAACTATTATATATCTCTATATCCATATTTTTCATTGCAGATATAACTGCATTTTCCATTAATACAATCATTGGAATACCTAATTCTTCTACACATGAAGTATCGACATTCCTACTTAATTTAGATGTACCTATTAGCATAAATTATCACTCCTATAAAGTTAAAGACTTCTTAAATATTTACAAATAAATATCTATTGAAGTCTTTCTAATCTCATAAATATCATAATAGAATCACTAAATAATAGAATTACTAAAACTAAAGTTTTTTAAAACAATTTAAAATAACAAAAAATTTTGCATTAAAATAATTATTTAATTTATTATACCATATAATTTGAGTTATTATGTTGCTTTAAAGCCTATTTACACTAAGTATCTCAATATTTCTTTATTTTTTACTATCTTTTGTAACTTATCTATATTTTTTATTTTTATTTAAAAAACAATAATTAAGAATACTACTGTATTCTGCACATAAAATTTTTTTTATTTAAATCCAATTTTCTGATAATTTGATAATTTTTCAAAATTTATAGTTGACTTTTATTTTTTACTGTATTAAACTAATTACTATACAAAACGGAAAACAAAATTTTCAAAATTATTAAATTAAAAGGAGAGGTAAACATGAAGACTTTATTAAACAAACAAGTACGATTTTTTAGTAGCCAATTTAGTTAGGGTTTGTAGCTAAGTTAAGACAAATTGTCATGACATAGATACAAACCCCTTAGGATTATGATTTTTAAGGATTGTATCTATGTTGGCTATAGTAATTGTTGTTAAAGTTTTTATTTTATCATCATAATATAGAGCCACATGGATTATACTGTGTGGCTTATTCGTGTTTTTGCCATACAGTTATATATACTGTGTGGCTTTTTTATATCAAGATTCATTTTTAAAATTAAATTAAAAAAATTATTTTAAAATATTTTCAAAGGGGTGTTTTATTTATGTCAGGTATTATATCTGTAATGACGCAAAGTTTAATTTTATCAATTATGGCACTGGGGGTTTATATAACTTACAAAATCTTAGATTTTCCAGATATGTCTGCTGATGGTAGTTACACAATGGGTGCTTCTATCGTAGCATTTTCTCTTACTAATGGTATTTCTCCTATAGTAGCAACTTTAATGGCTATCTTATGTGGTTGCACTGCTGGTCTTGTTACTGGAATTCTTCACATTAAGTTTAAGATATCAAACTTACTTTC
>NZ_JAGWCV010000107.1:0-3918 GCF_020657735.1 Clostridioides sp. ZZV15-6383
TCAATTTGTATAGTATTTTGTTTTTGCATACAATTATTATACAAGAATCCCAGGCTCTTTTGAACTTGGGATTTATTTTTTTTATACAAAAAAGGGGCGTAGCACTATTTTTTAGTGCGACAGCCCCATTTTTTAGATTTCTATAACAATCATATCAAGTATAAATTAAAATAGTTTATCTCTCGTAAATACTTATAAAATTGGTGCTTGGCTATTCATTGAATATCCATCATTTCTTACATCATTTATCTCTAATATTTCATTCTTTACTTCAACTTTAGTAAGTTTTTTAACTGCCCCATAAGGCTCTTTTAGTGAAAGTTTATCTCCTCTTCCAGAAATAACCCATAAAATTTTATATCCTCTAGGTACTACTTGTAGCTTATTTTCCCCCTTACCATCAGTAAAGTAAACCAACAAATTAACCTTTTTATTATTAGCATATTCAAAGACTGGAGAAAATCTAGTACCTCCACCTATCCTAATTCTATCCTTTACGTCTCTTTCAGTTCTCACTTTATATACACGTCTAATTTCATTATCACACTCTATAATTGTAATTTCATGATTATAATTTTTCACTATATTAAGTACTTCTTTAATCGCTTGTTTAAACTCTTCATCACTGATACTTCCACTTATATCAAGTGCAACTGCTATTTCTGCCTTGTGACTTCTAAGCTCCCCCCTCAAATCTAAACGATTTGGTTGTCTTCTATTTCTTCTTGTCATAGTCTTTTTTTTATTACTTTCAACTGTTCCCATTATTCTATTAAGATATAAATTCCATGGCAATTCACCCTTACTATTTTTAAGTGATGATATCATACTTTCTAAATAAGCAGGAATTTTACCTTTTTGAGAACTGTTAATAAATTTTTCAGTAAATTCTCTAAGAGTATTTTCATCTATCTCATTGGATTCATCCCAGATATCATGAGTTTTTTCTGGACTATAACCAGTTTCTATATCTCCATATTTATCACTATCATCTTCTTCACCATCTTCATCTTCTTCCATCAAATCTAATTCAGTTTGAATCTTTTCTACATAATATTCAAAAGGTTCATATGGCTCAAGTTTTAATGAATATTTTAAGTTTACCCACTCCAAAGTAGTTGCATATGGTGGTAAATTATTTAAAAATTTATTTACTACTATATCCATTGCCATATTAATGGCCAAAGTACTATACTTTCCTTTTAATTCCTTTGCTCTCACTAAATGCATAGATAATATATGATGAATTTCATGTTTAATTGTAGTTTCCATTTGATTTATATCAAGTGTTAAAAAAATTATTGGATTGAAATATATAACATATTTAGCTCCCTTAAAATTCACACCTGTAGGACTACTTATATCAAATCTTATCTCCCTTGACATCTGAAACAAAAAATATCCATAAAAATTATCTTCTTCTTCCATAAGACTTAAATTCACTTTATCTATAAGACTAAAAAACTCATACTTAAAATCTTGTGGTATATCTATATCAAATTTCTCATTAGCACGATTTGCCTTTAGCATAGAATGAGTATTTATAATTTCGCTGGCTTTATTATAAAGCTCATTTACTTGTTTATCAAAATAAGTTTTCATACATTATCCCCTTATTAAACTATAAGATTCAAAATATGATTTTACAAACTCTTCATTTTCTATAGCTTTTTTATATACTTCAATATAACTGTTTCTAATATCCTTCATAATTCCTATCATTAAATCTACAGGATACATTTTTAAAAACTCAATAAATCTATTAATATAGTGGTTTGATTCATATTTATCATTCTTAATATTTAGTTCTAAGTTTTTTAAGATATTCATAGCTGATAGATAAAGTCTTGTATGACTCTCATTTTTTACTCTTTCTACAATGGACTCATCAATAGATTCTCCTAAAAAAACATCTTCATAGGATATTAATGGTTTAGAATCTGATTCAATAAAGCTTATAAACTCTTCTGCAATAACCTTACCTACATTCCCTTTTATAACATTTAAAAATACTGATCTAGGAATAAAATTATTTTTTTCCTTATAAACTTTATAAATTTTAGATACTCTTTCATAACTTCTAGGAGTTGCTCTTACATCATCTTCGTTTATTTTATGCAGATATTCTGGAAAAGTGGAAATAAATTCGATAACTTTTCTTTCAATTCCCTCATCTATTGCCCATTTTAACCATTGCGTATGGTCACTCTCCATACTTAACCAAACAAACCTATTTTCTTGAGCTGCATCCATATCTACAACTTGATAATCAAAATCTGAACCATATTTGCTTGATGGATTCATCGCTGCTAAAATCTTTACATCATCATGCAATTTATATTCATTAATTTCTCTATTTAAAATTAAATTCATAAGTTCTTGCTGTACTGTATGCTCACAACGATTTATCTCATCTATAAATAAAAGAACTATCTTACCTTTAGATATCTCTTCATCAATTTCCCTTAATTTGTTATGAACAGCATATACTGTTGTTTTCTTTTCAGTCTTGTATCCATTAGAATTAACTCCTACATAAGATTCTATAGTAGGAAGACCACCTATTTCACCCTCTTTAAGCAGGTTTCCATCAATAACAACTAAACTCCAATCATTTTCTTTGGCAAGCTTATTTGCTAAAGCTGTTTTTCCTATTCCACTTTCACCTACTATTAAAGGTACTTCTCCAGTGGATAATATTAAGTCAACGCTTTTTAATGTGTCTATAAAATTCATTTTTATCTCTCCTAAATAATCTTTAATTTCTCATCTACAGCTATTTTTTTTGCTGTCTTACTTCCATATTTATAAATAAACATAATTTTATCTATTGGTATATTCTCACTATTTCTATCTATAACACTACAATTTAAAAAATCTCTAATATACTTCTCTTCAACATCTTCTTTTGATAATACTTCTTTTAATACTTCCTCCAATTCATCTTTAGATATTTTCTTTATAATGTACTTAATCACTAAAATATTCACTTTTAGAAATTCCAACATTTTATTCTTATCTAAATCAGTTATAAAGCTAATAGCTGCTTCATTATTTTTTATAGCTATAAGTTCTGCACTATAACTAGGTGACTCTATATACCTCAAGGCATCATAACTTATTCTCACTGCCTCTTCTTGTACGCTTTCATAAGGTTTTTTTATAAACTTTATTGAATCGTAATTTTTTCTTACAGCTAACAATTGCAACTCTTCACTTGGATTTTTAGCATATTTAATTGCCCATCCTGCTTGATTTATAGCCATCTCAATAACTCTATCAGTTGGGTTTTTGATATAATCCAGTATACTCCATCCCTCACTTACTGCTTTTATCATCATATCTTCTGTTGGATTATCAATAAATTTGATTGCTCTAATATTGTTATCTATTGCTAATTCTTGCATCTCTCTAGTTGGATTATCTATATATTCTAGTACAAGCCCATTTTCTTTAATAGCTAATAATTTCATTTCATCAGTTGGATTATCTATAGTAGCTATAATATTGGGATTATTTTTTATCATTTCAATAACTCTTGATTTTTCCATAATGTGCCTTTCTTTCTATAATTATTTTTATATCTATATTAATTATAATAATCTATTCCTATTTATATAATTGTTTCTTATTATAATTAATATACTTTTTAAGCAAATTTAAACAGAATAATTATACCAATATATAAAAAAATTTCTAGAAACTAATAAAATTAAGTTATAAGTATAAATATATTTCTATTATTTATAAAATTATATTAAAATACAATGCTAATATTAATAATAAAAAATAGGCTGTCTCAAAATTGGATATGTCCCTGTCAAGTAGACAGACTTAAAAAAGGCTATCTTTACTCGGAATGAGTTCGATATTCAATCGGACTCATTCCGTTTTTTAATTGTATTCTTTCATTATTAT
>NZ_JAGWCV010000108.1:0-3193 GCF_020657735.1 Clostridioides sp. ZZV15-6383
TTTCTTTGACTAATTGTTTTCTTAAAGTATTCATAAAAAATCTCCTTTACGACATTTGATTATATTTAAATCATTGCCATAAAGAAGATTTTTATTAACCTTGAAGCACAAATTATTTTACATTACCGAAAATTGTCTTTAAAATAAAGTGTGTATTCTTTCAAAAAGTGGTGATAGTTAAAATATCAAATATCATCATATAAAGGAAGGAGTACACTTTTTATGTTTAACAGAAACAAAATCTTATTGAAATAATACACATAAATATTTCCAGACTTAGTTTTTTATTTACTCTATGTAAACATTGTTATTACTTATAAGTTTCACATGGAGTAAAATTTCTAGTTTTTATATATTTAAATCATTATATTTGGCACAATTAGAAGAATTTAGTAGATGGTATTTGTACACATTATAATATTGGCCTGTTCTATTGCTGTATCAGTATATATATAATAACCTTTACTTTTGTTAACTGCAAGGGATTCACTTTATCAATTATTTGAGCTTCATTATTAAATATTATAAATAAAATACCTAAAGAATTAAGACAAAACATAAAAAGTTTTCATAATGAACAATATATGATAGAATATACTTTGAAAATAAGTAGTGATTTTCTGTGTCCACTACTTTTAAAATTATTGATTGATAAAAAAATAAAGAAAATGGTATTTAGAAATATAGCTGATATAAGTACTTTTCTTCTAAAAAAATTATGAAGAAACGCTAGAAGAGTGGAGTGATAAAATGAGCAAAGTAGCTAGAGCGACTTTTTATTTGATGATAGTCACTATAATATCTAAGATTCTTGGAATGGGTAGAGAATTAGTGTTATCTTCGATTTATGGGACTGGCTTGTATACAGAAAGTTATTTAACAGCTATGAATATACCAAATATTATATTTGCAGCAATAGGAACTGCTATAGTTACTACCTTTATCCCTATGTATCAAGATATAAATAGTAAAAAAGGAGAAAAAGAGGCATTAAAGTTTTTAAACAATGTTTTAAATATAATAGTTGGTATATGCATAATTGTAGCCATATTAGGAGTTATTTTTTCAAAACAACTTGTAAGTATATTTGCCATAGGATTTGAGGGAGAAAGATTTTTACTTACTGTAAAATTCACTAGAGTACTTATAGTTGGGATAATATTTATAGGGATTACCAGTGTTATGTCAGCTTTTTTACAGATAAAAGAAAATTTTATTGTAGTTGGGTTTGGTAGTATACCTTATAATATTGTAATAATTATTTCAATAATATTAAGTACTGTACTAGGACCATATATACTTCCTGTTGGTGCTGTAGTTGCTATGATAGTTCAGCTGTTTTTTTATCTGTTTTTTGTGAATAAAACAAATTACAAATATTTATTTTATTTGGATTTTAAAGATGAAAGTTTAATAAAGCTACTGGTTCTATTATCACCTGTATTTATAGGCGTAGCTGTAAACCAAGTAAATTCACTGGTAGATACAACATTAGCATCTACACTGATTAAGGGGAGTATTCCAGCACTTACTTATGCAGATAGGTTAAATGGGTTTGTTACAGGAACATTTACAGCTTCAATAGTATCTGTAATGTATCCTATGTTATCGAAATTAAGTGCAGAAAATAACCAAAAAAAGTTTACAAGTTCAGTTAAGTCTAGTGTAAATATGATAATAATTTCTATGATTCCAATTTCTGTTGCATCTATTGTATTTGCTAAGTCTGTTGTTAGAATTATATTTGAAAGAGGAGCATTTGATTCTAGAGCTACTCAAATGACAGCTACTGCCTTAGTTTTTTATGCAGTTGGGATGACTGCATTTGGTTTAAGAGACATATTAGGAAAGGTTTTTTATTCTTTACAGGATACAAAGACACCTATGGTAAATGGTATTATATCAGTTGGAGTCAACATAGTATTAGACTTAGTTTTGATAAAACCTATGGCTCATGGGGGGCTTGCACTGGCAACTAGCTCATCATCAATAGCATGTATATTATTGCTTTTTTTAAATTTAAAGAGAAAAGTAGGATATTTTGGACAAGATAAAATAATAAGAACTACTTTTAAATCATTAGTATCTTCATGTGTTATGAGTTTCATAGCATATTTTATTTATAAATTTATTTTTGGTATATTGGGTTTAGGCACACTTAACGAATTAATATCTCTGACGATTGCAGTAGTAATTGGATTCTCAGTTTATACATCACTGATGATTCTTTTTAAAGTTGAAGAAGTTGATATGATACTAAATATTGCTAAAAGGAAATTACATTTAAACAAGTAATTTAATTATACATTTAGGAGGTTTTTATGAAACATATATTACAGTTAGTAGACCATACTATGTTAAAGGCAACAACTACATTGAAAGACATTAAAACTCTGTGTGATGAAGCTATAAGAATGAATGTAGCATCAGTTTGTATACCACCATCATATGTAAAAAGTGCTACTGAGTATTTAAATGGAAGAGTAAATATTTGTACAGTAATAGGTTTCCCTTTAGGGTACCAAACTACAAAAACAAAGGTATTTGAGGCAAAAGATGCTATTGAAAATGGAGCAGTTGAAATTGACATGGTTGTAAATATTTCTGATATAAAAAATGAGGAATATGAAAAAATAGAAAATGAAATAAGGGAAATAAAAAGTGTTGTTGGAGATAAGGTATTAAAAGTAATTATAGAGACATGTTATCTGAATGAATCTGAAAAAATAAAGATGTGTGAAATAGT
This sequence comes from Clostridioides sp. ZZV15-6383, assembly GCF_020657735.1. Classification (NCBI taxonomy): domain Bacteria; kingdom Bacillati; phylum Bacillota; class Clostridia; order Peptostreptococcales; family Peptostreptococcaceae; genus Clostridioides; species Clostridioides sp. ZZV15-6383. Next base: position 2,747 of record NZ_JAGWCV010000108.1, read on the forward strand.
AACAAATTCAGGTGCGGATTTTATAAAGACATCAACTGGTATGGGAACAAGTGGAGCAACTCTAGAAGATATAAAACTTATGAAAAAGCACATTGGTGAAGGTGTTAAGATAAAGGCTGCTGGAGGGATAAAATCAATATCTGATGCAGAAAAATTCATAGAAGCAGGTGCACAAAGGTTAGGCACAAGTTCAATATGTAAAATATTAAATAGCGAAAATCCAATGGAATATTAAATATTTTATATGGACTAATAATTGTATAATTAGTAGTAATTTAAATGATTGTAAATAGATATAATAAAAAAAGATGTGAATTTTTAAATAGAATATTCTAAAATATTAGATAATCTAAACGTAAATTTGATAAATATTATTAATATATTATGAATTAAAAAATCCAATAGGAAAACCTATTGGATTTTTTAATTCATAATATACATATATAG
>NZ_JAGWCV010000109.1:0-2921 GCF_020657735.1 Clostridioides sp. ZZV15-6383
TAACTACCATCAGCAGACATATCTGGAAAATCTAAGATTTTGTAAGTTATATAAACCCCCAGTGCCATAATTGATAAAATTAAACTTTGCGTCATTACAGATATAATACCTGACATAAATAAAACACTCCTTTGAAAATATTTTTATAATTCTAATTATTTGCTAATTTTGTGTATAAAAAAACCACATAGTATACAAAACTATGTGGTAAAAACACGAATAAGCCACATAGTTTAATCTATGTGGCTCTTATATAGTTAAATGAAAACTCTATAAACAACATAGCCAACATAGATACAATCCCAAAATTTTAGTAGTCTTAAGGGGCCTGTATCTATGTTAAAACGTAGGTACAAACCCTAAAAATAGTGGCTATAGTAATAATAATATTTTTTATTGTTTAATAAAGTATTCATAATTATCTCTCCCTTTTAATATTTTAATTAGCCAGAAAATTATATGTATTCTCGACTTGTTATAAATTATAAATTATACACTAATAAAAGTCAACTGCTAAATTTAATTAAAATACTAAGTAATGTATACTTAGAATACTTTTAAATCAATGTATTATTTGAAAAAAACGTTATCCTAAGTTATAGAGAAATGTGGAAATTTTATCAAGATATATACTGAATATGAAATATATACACATATGTATCCATTAAATTTTATAAAAAAGCTGTCTAAAGAATATTGAAATTCTTTTGGACAGCTCAAGTAGTGATTAGAAAGTTATATAACTTTCATAATCAGTCGTCAATACAGACGACTTTTATGGAAAATGAATAACTTTATATGCAATATTCAAATTGCTATAATAAGCACAATTTTCAAAGGGTTAGGGTGGATAAGAGTACTTATTATATAAAGTTTTCATATTACCTACTTTTTAAAATTAATAAGTTTTATTTTGCAGATTTTGTATTTTCATCTGACTTTATATACTTTATATTATCTGCTGATAACTTTTGCATGTCAAGAGCTTTTAGTGTATCTTCGTTAATTATTATTTCAGTTTCATCTAACATAGTAACTGGGATATCTCCAACAGCTTTTCCTTCTAATACTTCAATAGCAAGTTCTCCAGCTTTGTAACCTAGTTTTTCATAGTCTATTCCACAACAAGCTAAAGCACCAGAAGATACAGAACCTTCTTCAGAAGCTATTATAGGAATCTTGTTTTCATTAGCAACTTTAGAAACTATTGGCATAGAAGAAACTATTAAATTGTCAGTAGGAACATATAAAACATCTATCTTGCCAACTAAGCTAGAAATAGCTTGATTGACTTCACTTGAGGAACTGATTCCTTTTTCAACCACTTCATAATTATTTTTCTTAGCATAATCATGTAGAGAATCAACTTGGATTTTTGAATTAACTTCACTAGTATTGTATATAACACCTATTTTTTTTGCCTTTGGAGTCAATGTTTTAACTAATTCTAATGTTTTATCAATTGAAAGATAGTCAGATGTACCAGAAACATTTCCACTTGGTTTTTCAAGAGATTTAACAAGTCCAGCTTCTACAGGGTCTGTAACAGCAGTCATGATTATAGGTATATCTTTAGTAGCATTATAAGCTGCTTGTGCAGATGGAGTAGATATAGCATATATTAAATCTTTTTTGTCAGATACGAACTTACTTGCAATACTTTGTGTAGTAGGCATATCGTTTTGTGCATTTTGGAAATCTATTTTTATATTATCTCCATCCTTATAGCCTTTGTCTTCGAGTGATTTTATGAATCCTTTCTTTGCTTTATCTAAAGATGGATGTTCTACCAATTGAGTGATACCTATATTTTTTTGTTTCTTGCTATCTGTTTTTCCGTTTTCATTTGAGGCATTAGAGCCATCATTTTGAGAACATCCAGTAAGCAGTGATACACCAAGTACTCCTGCTATAATTAAACTTAATATTTTTTTTCTTTTTATCATTTTATTTTCCTCCCTCAAAATTTAATAATTATATTTGTTCATATATTCATATAATAAATTGTAAATATGCTTGATTAAAAATGAATTTTTATTTCTTAAACTGCATATTCAAATTTTTCTAAGATTTCTTCAACTGTTAATTGTTCTTTTTCTTTATTTTTTACATCTAAGACAACTTCACCCTTATGGAGCATTATCAACCTATCACCATATTGAAGAGCATGTTTTAAGTTGTGAGTCACCATAAGTGTAGTTATATTTTTTTCCCTTACGATTTTATCTGTTAACTCAATTACTTCATTTGATGTTTTTGGGTCAAGTGCTGCTGTATGTTCATCTAGCAATAGGACCTTAGGACTTGCTAAACTAGACATAATTAGTGATAGTGACTGTCTTTGACCTCCTGAAAGATATTGTACTTTAATATCTAAGTATTTTTTTAAATCCAAAGAAATTCCTTCAAGTAAGTGTTCTAAGTCATTCGTTTTATGACGAAGACATTTCTTTAAGTTTAATAATTTCCCTTTATTAAGTGCTAAAGATAGATTTTCTCTAACTGTCATAGAAGGGCAAGTTCCTAGGCTAGGGTCTTGAAAAACTCTACTTACTATTTGGGTTCTTTTGTATTCAGCCAAATTTGTTATAGTAGTGTTGTCTAATGTAATTTGACCAGAAGATTCTTTTATAAGCCCAGATATTATATTTAATAAAGTAGATTTGCCAGTTCCATTACTACCTATAATACTTACAAATTCACCATCTTCTATGTCGATTGATAAATTTTCAAATATAGTATTAGGTTCACCGTATGGATTAGGGAAACTCTTTGAAAGATTTTTAATTTGTAACATCTATAACACCTCTTTTTTCTGATTTATTTTTGGTACTAGCTTTGCATTTGTTTTTTTTAGTGAAATGTTTAAGTTACCAGTAGCTAAGAAAGCTATTATAACTATAGCAGTTATTAATTTTAAG
>NZ_JAGWCV010000110.1:0-2770 GCF_020657735.1 Clostridioides sp. ZZV15-6383
CCTTTATTTGTCATGCATAATTTTATTTACAACATAAACTTTATATAAAATAATTAAAAATATACCTATTAAGGTAAGTAAAAAAGAGCTCTCACAGAACAAATTTAATTTGCTCCTGCGACAGCCCTTTTTAAAGGATTATTTATTTGTATAATTTAAGATTTGTTATCCTTTTTTAATATATTAAATATATATATTAATATGTTAGCTATAATAATAGTTGCCAACCATTTAAATTCAGGATTTATTCCTAAATTCACTAATACATAGGAGATAGGAATTCGTAATACATGGGAGATAAAAATTTGAATCACTTTACCCCAAAAAATATCTATAAATTTTAGAACTTTGCAAGGTATTTTATGATTGATTATTAACTTTATTTTACTTTGAACCATCTCATTAACTTTAATATTTCTTTTTTTCATTTGTTATTCCTCCAATACTTATAAGTCAATATAAATTCGTAATTTACATTGCTATATACATCGAAAAAATATAAAAAAAAGTATCATCATTTTTTTAGTACTTTTATTTTTTATTTTTAAATTTTTTTTAATGAAATTGATTCAAATCAGTTGTTTTTAATGTATAATTTAATAAAAATATTAATAAAGGAGAGTTTGATGATATTATTAAATACAATTTTTATCTGTATAGTATTTTTTATTTTATGGTTTTCTTTAAAAAATAAAATTACTTTTATGTGTACATTAATCACATTGACGTTTTACATATTTTTAATTTCACTTATAAGTTCATTCATTTTAATAAACTCTAAATTTATGAAATCACCAATATTAATATACTTTATCCCTACATTTGCCTTGATTATGTACTTGTATTTTGGTACCTTTATCAATAAAATAACGCTTATATTCTTTAGTAGAAAATTTTCTGCATTAAAAAATATTGAATATAATTTCAATATTTTAAGATACCATTTAATTGTAATTTTTCTAATAATCTTTATCTATTTGAATATTAATGGTTTTTTTTATAAAGAAGATTTAAATGATACAGTTTTTTTAGTGAGAAATATTTTTTTTACTATAATTCTGTTGGCCATGATAGACATAAATTCTATGTTTAATATAGATTCTATGTCAAATAGTTGGATTAAGAAACTTGAGTCTAGAAAATAATATACTTAAAATAGATTATAGTTTTGCGATATTAAGAAATGAGGTCTTTTAAGAATTCATTTCTTTATCCCACCTTTATTCCATCTTTTTTGTTACTTAGCCTTGTAATCTCCAATACATTCATAAATATATTCCCAATTACTCGTCTTTTTATCCAATTGTTCTCCAGATTTACTTACTTTTAAAAGCCAAAAATATTTATATTAAAGTACTACAGGTCCTAATATATTAAAATATTTTTTCAAAAAAAAGTAAATCTGCCCCATATTATTCAAATAAAGAAAAAATAAGTTGCATTAGTCAATTAAATAATGAGGGAGGTAATTATATATAAAAAAGAGATTAATTAAGAAAAAATTGATATAATAAAAAAAAGAGGTGTTAAAATGAAGCAGAGATTAGAAGAAAAATCTAAAATTACTAAAATATCAAAAGAATATAAGCGAACTACAATTGAAGAAACAGATAGAGAATGGACTAAAAAATTAAATGATATTCTCAGTAAAGGTGATTTTTCTAATGAGGAGTTACATAAAATCAAAGATTTAATTCCAAAAGAAATATTAACTAGTGAGAATATAGGAGAAGTTGTAACTGAAGATGGATATGCTAAACCTGAGTATGATGAAGTATTTAAATCATTATTTACCTTAAATAATGATTATGATTTACTCATTAACTTTATCAATGATATTCTCAAGGATGCTCCACATGCTAATAGAAACATTAAACCTTTTACTCAAATAAAAAAAATAATCCGAGTTGAAACTGATCCAACGATTAATTATGTTGGTGAGAAAAGACCTAAACTTGATATTTTAGCTGAAGATGAAGAAAATAATCATATAAATATTGAGATGCAAAGAGCATTTGAAGATGATTATTTAGAAAGAGCTGAATATTACCTTAGTCGTGTACATGGTAGAAAATTAGAAGAAGGTAAAGAATATAAAGAAATTGGAAAAACAGTTGGAATACATATACTAAATCATGTAAAATATAATCAAATAGACGATTACATAAACTGTATGAGACTAAGCATGGATGGTCATCCAGATATTTATTCAAAAAAAACAGCATTGTACTTTGTAGAGCTTCCTAAGATTAACAGACACAATAATATAGTAAATAGAATCCTATTATGGGGGAAACTCATTAGCAATCCTTCTAATCTAGATGTTAGAATTATAGCTAATAATGACTATGTTATTAGAAAAGCTTTAGATAGGTTAAAAGATTTAGGAAGAAATGAAGAATATTTATTAAATCTGAAAAGAGGTGCATATATTATGAATAAAAGTAGAAACTTCAAGGAAGAAATTTTTAATGAAGGTATTGAAAAAGGTAAAAGAGAAGAAGCTAGAAGAAAAGATCATAAGTTAATTGTAATGTTAAAAAAGAATGGTTTTAAATTAGATGATATATTAAGTAAATTTGATGATTTTGATTTAAGTGAAGATGAAATTAAAGAAATTTATAATAACAATTAATCTAAAAACGAGTCTGGAAATATTTATGTGTATTCTTTAAATAAAAATTTATTTTTTAAGTGATAATTAAACATTTATTTGTAAGGCTATGGCTTTAAAAATCATAGCCTTATTTTGATATTTTTTCCATTTTTG
>NZ_JAGWCV010000111.1:0-2681 GCF_020657735.1 Clostridioides sp. ZZV15-6383
CAAAAATGGAAAAAATATCAAAATAAGGCTATGATTTTTAAAGCCATAGCCTTACAAATAAATGTTTAATTATCACTTAAAAAATAAATTTTTATTTAAAGAATACACATAAATATTTCCAGACTCTGTATTTTTAATTTTATATAACTTTAAATTCATATTCAAATCTATATTTAACAAAGTTATGTCAATTTAATTTTTCTTTAATTCTTTTATTATTTATTTCTATAATATTACTGTCAATAGATTGTTTTTTAATTAAATTTTTATTGTTAATGTTTAAGGAATTATTACTATTTGTGATTGAGGATCTTCTTAAATAAATTTTTTCATACTAAATCTAATTTGATTTACATACTGATATCACTTAGTTGAATCCGATTTTAAATTATAAAATTTTATTTTTTAAAATAACTTTTAACTATAATCTACTAACATAAACGTATTTGTAATCGTTACAAGCATAATAATTATCAGTTTCAAAAACTATTTTTGAAGGCCATTCCCCTCCATAATATAGAAAAGATTCTACTTCAATTTTTGTAAGTGTCTTGAAAGGCACAAATACTTCATAATAATATCCAGTATAATAAGCATTAGTAGTATAGTATCCACTTGAATTGGTTTTCACTTCATCATAAAACATGTCATGCGTATATAATTTCTCTGTATCATATGATATAGGACTATCATATAATCCTATGAAAACAGTTTTATTTGCTACAGGATTTCCATTTAAATCTGTTACATATCCACAAACTTGTTTAACACCATTCACTTTCTTTGATTCAATCGTTACATTGTAATGCTTTTCATAGCCAATTGCATAATTATCTAATCTATTAATAGTTTCTTTATTATCTAATGCATTGACAGTTGTTCCATTAATAGGTGTTAAAAAAATGAATAACACAAAAGTTAAAGTTAATTTAGATAATACAGTTTTAAATTTTTTATTTAACTTCATAATATTCCTAATCCCCCTTTTTAATTTTAAAAGAATTTAAGTCATCTTAGAAAATAAATCGCTTAAAAAGTATCCAAACTAAGTAATATCAATAAATTAATCAAATATAATTAAGATGATAAAATAGTAAGAATTTCCATAATATTCCTATTATTAATATAATCGGATTATTAATTGTTTTCTTTATAGTTATATTTATCATTTAGTCACAGAATATTTTTATGATAATGTAGTAATACATCAATGACTTTATTGTAATGATTTTATAGATATTTTATCATTTTTACCAAACTCATTTATTGTTCCTATTTGTTTATTGTTAGTGTCTTTATTTGAAGATATAAAGCTATTATTTAATTTGTCTTGATTTTTATATGTAAATTTATTTCCATCTATATGTAGGTAATCATAATATTTTGTTTTATTCGTAAAAAAAACATATTTTTCTATTTCGTAAATTCCATCCTTATTAACAGAGATTTGATTTCTATAGATATTTATCTTTAGTGATTTTGCTGTATCACTTAATGCCTCATAAATAATTACTGGATCCGATAATTCACTCATTCTAGGAATAGTAAAAGGTTCTGATATATAATTTTCAAGGTTGAGTATCCTATTATACTCTTTAACATCAAATTTGTTAAAACTTATGCAAAATGAAAATATTGAAATAATCATTACAAATAATGCTATTATCTTTTTCAGTATAAACGCCTCCTTTATTAAATTGTAGTATTAATAAATGTGTTCTCATAATATTAGTATAAAGATAAAAATGGAAGCCAAGCTTAATCAATGGCTTCCATTTTTATTTACTGACAAAGAACATTATTAAAAGAAAAAAGATTAACTAAAATTAAGCATTATTACTCCATTTAACGATTGCTCTTTTATTAATAGCCCCTTTAACTTCAGCATGTGCAGTAGAACCTGGTGATTTTCTACCACTTGATTTTTTTGCAGATCCAACTTCAGCATATGACGAGTGATATTTTTGATCATGAACGTATGTAGAGAAAGCACTTTTGCTTACTGGACTACTTACCCATGAATCATATGTCCAATATCCACCACCTACAGATTCAGTTGTAGATCTTGCTGCTTTTTTGTTTCCATCCAATATCAAACTTCCACTAGTTTCATTTGAATTATCTGCAAACGATAATCCTACTGAACTTAAACCTATTGCTGTTATACAAGCTAATCCCATTAATTTACTCTTTATTTTCTTCATTTTCTTGTATTCTACTCTTTTTTATATTCTATTACAATAGAATTGTACTATATATGAAAATAATTGGCAATATATTTTGAATATTTTTTAAAATAAAAATACAAATTATATTTTTACTAATAACTATTTTTAAAAAATATAATAAAAAGCATATAAATATTGATTTAAAACGACTTTAATAACAGTTGTAACATAATTATTAATAAAAATTTCAGACAAAAAAATAAATGGGGCTGTCGCAGGAGCAAATTAAATTTGTTCTGTGAGAGCTCTTTTTTACTTACCTTTAATAGGTATATTTTTAATTATTTTATATAAAGTTTATATTGTAAGTAAAATTATGCATGACGAATAAAGGTATGAAAATACCATTTTTTCAGATAATATTTGATTGTAAATAATAATTTTAGAATACTTTTTTTAAATGATGAAGATATATTCCACGTTTATTTTTTACTATTTTATTGTGTAGTCTAG
>NZ_JAGWCV010000112.1:0-2635 GCF_020657735.1 Clostridioides sp. ZZV15-6383
ATACTATGTATATCCCTGTTTATTAAGTAGGATATATCTAAATATTTATAAGATAAATTTAGGAAAGAACGAATTTTTTTGCTTTTTTCTATGATATATTTTGTAGTAAATATTAGTTTTTAAGTTGGAAAAAGGTAGTAGCTAAAAAGCTACTACCTTTTAATATGAACTTAGAATATTGTTAAAAAAATATATTTAAATACATAATTAATTTTTTAATGACCAGTTAAATTACTATCGCCAAATTTATCATTAAACGGTTTTATAACTCTATTTATAGGTCCTTTTAGAAGTACGTTTAAACAAATAGACAGAATCATGAATAGTAACAGAACTAATATATCTTTAGTTAAATTTGGAGCATATATACCACCCACTGCTTCCCTTGTAGCACCTATTGCATAGGTAAATGGCATTATAGGGTTTATTCTTTGGAAGAATGTAGGTGTAACTTGTATAGGGAATGTACCCCCAGAAGAACCAATCTGAACGACTAATAGTACTATTGCAATTGCTTTTCCTACATTTCCAAATACAGAAACTAACGAATACACTATAAAGTTAAATACCATACTAGTAAACATGAGTAGAAGTATCAATAAAATTGGGTGTTTTGCTGTTACTCCCAATAACAGTATATCTCCAACTCCAATTATGAAACCTTGAACGAGAGCTATACTTAAAAAAGTAAGACCTCTTCCAAAGTAAGTTTCATATGGCTTATAGTTTCCATGTACAGATGTAGATAATAGCGCTGAAATAAGCAATATACCTACCCATGTAGAAAGAACACTATAAAATGGTGTCATTGCAGATCCATAGTTTTCAATTGGATATAATTTTTCTGTTTTCACCTCAACAGGTTCTTTTAAGAAATTAGACTTTGTTAATATATCACTTTCAAGTAAGCTGACTAATTTTTTCATATCTTCACCATTACTAATCTTGCTTAAAGTATCAATCAAATCATCCAACATCCCTTTTGCTAAAGGAAGTCTTTCTCTTATCAATGATATACTTTCCTGTGCATTTCCTGAAAGTTTTAGAGAAGTAGTAAGTATTTCTTCAACCTTTGGAAGTTTTGCTTCTGCCTTATCTAAAACAGTAATTATATCATTTGCTACTTTTATACTGTTTGCAAATATACTATTTATAGGTTTTGATATTTTTGAGTCAAAATTATTTAAAATATTTAAATTAATTCTTCCAATACCATTTGATAGACTTAAAACATTATTCAAAGCACTTATAGATGGTTGTTGTCCAGATATAACCTTATTTTTAATATCATTTAATGTTGATATAGAAGAATCTATTTTATTATTAGAGTCTTCAAGACTATCGATTACATCATCTAATCTATTGTTTGATGTAAGCTGATTCAATTTAGTTAAAAAGTCTTCTAAAGTATCATTTAAAGATTGTAAATTAGAAAGCTTTTCTGATAAATTATCTATCAATTTAGGTACATCTTCACTTCCACTATTTACTGCATCAATTAAATTGAGTGTAAGAGAAGATGCTGAAGATGAAAGATCAACCATTAAGTTTAAGTCAGACTTTATAAGAGGAGAAAGTTCATCTAAATTATTGTTTGTGTCCTCTAAGAATTTCTTTAAATCAGTTGATAATAATTTTGTATCATTCAAAGTCTTTTTAATAGTAGGTAAATCAGATTTAATATCTTTGACTGTATCAGACAACTTTGAAGTAGCATCAGAAGCTAAATCAACAGTCTTATTTATATGGTCAAATCTCTTTTGAAGGTCTATAAGGGAACTTTCAACTTTTGTCAATTTTGGAAGACTGTGTTCAATTCCTGCACCAACTCCATTTGATATACCAAGAACGATTTCACTAACTGTTTTTACTATAGTCTGATTAACCTGCAATTGTATTGTAGAAGCTCCTTTATCAGTAATCTTTGGAGCAACTGCATTTATTTTTTCATTAACTGTATAGATAATTTCGCCCTTTTTAACATCATCTGTAATTAAGGATGTCAAATCTTTTGTAAAATTTTTTGGAATCTTAAGTGATGCATAATAAGTACCTTTTTTAACACCTTCAAGAGCGGTTTTTTCATCTACAAATTGCCAACCTAAACTTCTGTTATCCTTAAGTTGTTCAATTAATTGGTTTCCTACATTAATTTTCTGTCCTGCTATTTCATTTCCTTTATCTTCATTTGTTACTGCTACAAGCATATTAGCAGTACTTCCATAAGGGTCCCAAGATGCTTTTATATTGAACCAAGCATAGAGAGAGGGTAAAAAAGCAAGACCTAAAACTATTATAAGTACTGCATAATTGCCACGTATATCTTTTAGGTCACTTTTAAAAATTTCTAATATATTTTTTAAACCCTTTGAAGGCTTTAAATTCTTAATATTATTCCAGTTTAAAATCTCTTTTAAACCATTAGTTTTTTTCAAATGTCTCACCTCCTAAAATATTTTGATAGAGAAAAAGTTAGATTTATAATCAATTTTAAATTATATTACTTTTTACACAAATAGTAAAGTTAAAGTTTTGTCTTAATTTTAATACATATATATCTGCCTCTTATACACTTCTAACGCTGCCGACCATCCACTCTGTTTAAGTCTCTGGGGTCGCCGTACCATAAAAAAAA
>NZ_JAGWCV010000113.1:0-2630 GCF_020657735.1 Clostridioides sp. ZZV15-6383
ACAGTGAAAATAATCCTAAAACTTTAAATAAACAGGACCTAGAAAAGATGGGATTAAATTTAAAAGACTACAATGTAACACAGGAATGTATAATTGAAGATATAACTTCAAGAAAAGATGTAAATAAGTATTTGAGAAAGACTTCTGCACCTATCACAGAACTTACAGGAAGTGATAGATATGAAACAGCAGTTAAAATAAGTAAAGAGGGTTGGAAAAATGGTTCAGACAAGGTAGTTATAATAAATGGAGATGTAAGTATTGATGGAATTATATCAACTCCATTAGCAACTACATATAATGCACCAATACTTTTAGTTGAAAAAAATAATGTTCCTGCTAGTGTAAAATCAGAATTAAAGCGTCTAAACCCTAAAGATGTAATTATAATTGGAAATGAGAATTCTATTTCTAAAACTACTGCTAATCAAATTAAATCGACTGTAAATACTAGTCAAACACGTCTAAATGGCTCTAATAGATATGAAACATCTCTATTGATAGCAAAAGAAATAGATAAAAATCACGATGTAGAGAAAGTGTACATAACAAATGCTAATGGTGGAGAAGTAGATGCACTTACTATAGCAGCAAAAGCAGGTCAAGATAAGCAACCAATTATATTAACTGATAAAGATAGTATTACAAATAATACATATAAGTGGCTAGAGAGTGAGGATTTACAAAGTGCTTATTTTATAGGTGGTCCTCAAATGTTGTCAACAAATGTTATAAATAAGGTAAATGGAATAACTAAGGAGAGTGTTACTAATAATAGAGTATACGGAGCAGATAGACATGAGACAAATGCAAATGTAATAAAAAAATTCTATACAGATGATGAATTAGAAGCTGTTTTAGTGGCTAAATCAGATGTGCTTGTTGATGCTTTAGCAGCAGGTCCATTGGCTGCTAATTTAAAATCTCCAATACTTATAACACCAAAAACGTATGTGTCTGCATACCATAAAGAAAATTTAGAAGCTAAATCAGCTAATAAGGTATACAAAATAGGAGGAGGATTGACTTCTAAGGTAATGAGTTCTATAGCATCATCATTATCTAAACACAATACAACTCCAACAGACCCAGGAACTAATGGAGCTAAGACAGTTATGATTGACCCAGGACATGGTGGTTCGGATACTGGAACAACAGGTAAATCGTTGGGAGGTATTAAAGAAAAAGACTATACTTTAAATACTTCACTTGCAACAACTGAGTATTTACGTTCAAAGGGAATCAATGTAATCATGACAAGAGATACAGATAAGACTTTATCTCTTGGAAATAGAACTGCTTTATCTAATTCTTTGAGACCAGATTTATTTACAAGTATACACTATAATGCTTCTGATACAACTGGAAACGGTGTAGAAGTATTTTATAAACTTAAAGATAAAAATGGGGGAACTACTAAGACTCTAGCTACAAATATATTAAATAGAATTTTAGAAAAGTTCAATCTAAAGAATAGAGGTACAAAAATAAGAACACTATCAACTGACCCTACAAAAGATTATTTGTATGTTTTAAGAACTAATGATATGCCAGCTGTACTTGTAGAATGTGCATTTTTAGATAATGAGAAAGATATGAGCTTGCTTAATACATCAAGTAAAGTAAAAGAAATGGGTACACAAATAGGTAAAGGTATTGAAGATTCATTAAAATAGTCTAGAATGAAAGTACTCAAAAATTTAATATAAACTAATTCACAGTTTTAAATTTAGATTAAATCTATAAAATAAGAACATAATTATGATAGTAATAAAGACTGTATATACATTGTGCATATAAGTGCAAAATAGTGTATATGCAGTCTTTTTGTAGTTAAGTGTAAGTATAAAGGATTTATATATACAAAGACTATAGTTAGCTATCAAAAGTTGTGTTATTCATCTGAAAAAGATAATAAAAATTCAACTATTATGTGTTATTATGTGTTTTTTATAGATTTTTATGGATTTTTATAGCAATAAGTGATATAGTGAAATTAATTAAATGTATTAAATATATTTAATTTTTTTATTTTTTGTTTTTTATAAGTTTGTTTTTTATAAACTTATTTATAGTTTTAGGAAATACACTTTGACATATTTTTAAATGTTAAAATACTAAAAAACAAATTAGAAATTTATGTTAAGTAAGGAGATTAATATGAAAAAAAATGCAAGATTAATAACAACAGGAATTCTTTCAATGGCAATTGTTGCACCTACAATGGCATTTGCTACTGAATCTAATGCTATGGAAAATAATGCAGATTTAAATATAAACTTGGAGAAAAAAAGTATAGTTTTAGGTAGCACATCAAAAGTTAGCGTCAAATTTAAAGAAAAACCAGATGCAGATAGCATTACATTAAAATATAAATGTTATGATATGCCATTAGATACAACTCTAAATTACAATCAATCAACTGGTTCATATGAAGGAACTATCAATTATAATCAAGACCCAGAATATCTAAATGTCTGGGAATTACAAGGGATAACAATAAACAGTGAAAATAATCCTAAAACTTTAAATAAACAGGACCTAGAAAAGATGGGATTAAATTTAAAAGACTACAATGTAACACAGGAATGTATAATTGAAGATATAACTTCAAGAAAAGATGTAAATAA
>NZ_JAGWCV010000114.1:0-2365 GCF_020657735.1 Clostridioides sp. ZZV15-6383
ATTTAATATTTGTGAAATAATTATCCAAAAACTTTTAAGTAATTACCAGTTAATTTTATTTTTACATTGATACTTCTTTGTCTATTATATAAACAATAAATAATAAACGTCTAACTTAATTGTTAGTTTTTTTCATATTAGCGTTGATATTTTTATAGATATATATGTTAATAATGCAAATAAATTAATTAAAACAATTTTCATTTGCTATATGTTTTATATAATATTATATAACACTTTTTATATTAGTAAAGAATAAATTGTATAAAAATTCTGTTAATTTATTTTTATAATATTATTTTTTAAATAAAAACAAAGAAGAAGACTTAAAAAGCTATAAGTCTTCTTCTTTTCAATGTGCATTTTTGTGCTATATTTAATTAATTCGACCTTTATTTTCCATATCCTTCCTATGATAACAAAACTCTTTTATTTTTTTAATGATTCATTACCACTTATAACTTCTTTTACATCAAGTATTTCTTTGTTATCATCACTCATAACTTCTTTTATACCTTTGAACGTTCCTAGGAAATTAACTGCTTCTGAAGGTAAAACCAGTTTTGTTGACTTGCCTTGAGCCATTTTCTCAAGTGCTTCCATAGATTTTAATGCTAAAATATTATTGTCAATGTCAGACTCTTTCATTGCAGAAAATACTAGTTTTAAACCTTCTGCTGTTGCCATTTGAGTTCTTTTTATCATTTCAGCTTCACCTTGTGCTTTAGCAATAGCTGTCTGTCTTATAGCTTCAGCTTCACCTTCTGCCACTAATATAGCAGACTCTTTTTCACCTTCCGCAACACGCACCATAGCTTCTTTTTTGGCTTCTGCTGTTAATATTGCTGATTGTTTTTCTCCTTCTGCTTGAAGGATTGCAGCTGATTTATTACCTTCTGCTTGAAGGATTGCTTCTCTTCTTTCTCTTTCTGCTCTCATTTGTTTTTCCATTGCAACTTGAATATCATGAGGTGGCATTATATTTTTTAACTCTACTCGATTTACTTTTATTCCCCACTTGTCTGTTGCTTCATCAAGAATAGTTCTCATTTTTACGTTTATTATATCTCTTGATGTTAATGTTTCATCTAAGTCAAGCTCCCCAATTATATTTCTTAGTGTTGTAGCTGTTAAATTTTCAATAGCAGCTATTGGATTTGCTATTTCAAACACATATCTAACTGGGTCTGTAACTTTATAATATACAACTGTGTCAATTTGCATAGTTACATTATCTTTAGTTATAACTGGTTGAGGTGGGAAATCTATTACAATTTCTCTCAAGTCAATTACATATGCCATTTTATCTAAAAATGGTATTAAGAAGTGTACACCTGTCTCAGCTACTTTCTGAAACTTACCAAGTCTCATTATTATACCTACTTTAGATTGTTTTATAACTCTTATGCAGGTTAAACTTATTGCTACGACTACTAATATTAATACAATAGTTAAAACAATTTTAGTACCCATACTATAAATCCTCCTTTATTCTATTGATTCGTCACACTAGTTGTAGCATTTATTTTTTTAACAACTAGTTTTACCCCTTCTATTTTTAATACTTCTACTGTAGAATCTTTTTCTATCTTTTCACCATCCATAGAAATAGCCGTCCATGTTTCATGTTCAACTACAACTAGACCTGTATTATTTGGAGAAATCTCTTCTGTAACAATACCTTTTTTAGATATCATAGCTTGTAAATTAGTATTAGACTTGTAACCTTTATCTTTTTTTACTATTTTTTTAGTAGCTACAACCAACATAGCTATAGAAATTGCTGCAAATATTAAAATTTGTAATAATATACTCTCTATAAAGCTACTTAAAAATATAAGTACTACAGCTCCTACACTAAACCATATCAGTGTTAAGCTTGGTGTCAACATTTCTGCTATTCCAAATAAGACTGCTACTATCAACCATATTAACTTCATACTATCTACCCTCTTTTCATATGAATTATAAAACCCTATATAAATATATGTTTATATAATGCTTTTGCACATAAATTTAAACTACAAATCAATAAAATAAACTAATTTAAGATTAATTTAATAGTATTATATCAACATACTTTGTTAAAGTTGTTACAAAGTAGTCTGAACCTCCCATGACTAAAGTCACAGTGTTCCTGCTTCACAGAATTTTGCATATTAAAATATGTCTTACTAATTCTCCACAGGCTATCCCCGTAGTTCCTACGGTTCTTACATAAGTTATTTATTTTGAAGCGTTATTAGTCTTAATCCTTCTTTTAATATATTTATACTTGCATTTATATCTCTATCGTGAGTTTCATTACAACTAGGACAAATCCATTCTCTTATATTTAAGTCCTTAACTTCCTCGTTTTTATACC
>NZ_JAGWCV010000115.1:0-2244 GCF_020657735.1 Clostridioides sp. ZZV15-6383
CATTAATCAGTTAATGTTTTACATTTAATATCATATTCTATTATTTATAATAGAAAGATTTAGTTTTAAGAAAATTATGGATACTGTTTATTATATAGACATCATTTGGTTTGACTATTAAAAAAATACTCAAAAATAAATAATTTTTTAGATGTTTAATTTTTTATCCCAAAAAATAAAAATAAAAGTGGGTGTCTTAAAATGAACTTTTTAGTTCATGAGGCACTCTTTTTTGTATGAAATTAAATATATTTTCATCATTTCAACAATCAAAAAGAGGCTTATCTCTCTATTTTGAGACAGCCTCTTTTATTTTTTATATAATTATAAAGTATTTGTAAACTACTTAGATTATTTTTTAGCGCCTTTAGTCATATAAGCATACACTGGTAAGCCTATAGCTGTTATTATAAGACCTCCTAGAGATATCATAGTAGTTTTCATACCTGCAAAACATAATTGATTAACTACAACAAATATACCACTTGCTATAGCTATTATTGGAACAATTGGATATAATGGTACTTTATACTCTCTTGGTATATCTGGATGAGTCTTTCTAAGTTTCATTACTCCTATAAATGTTAATACATAGAATATCCAAGTGGCAAATACTGCTAAGTCAGTTAATAAATTAAATTGACCTGATAAAGCATATATAGATGCAATAACAGATACTAATGCTATAGCATTTGCTGGAACTTGGGCAGAATTTAATTTAGAAAATATACTATATTTTGGTAAAGTCTTATCTGTAGCTAAAGTATATGCCACTCTTGAACCAGTTAGTAAAAAACCATTTAATGCTCCAAACACTGAAATTAATATACCTACAGATATTATTTTTCCACCCATTGAGCCAAATATAACTTCAGCAACTGCTGATGCAGGAGAAGCATAATTTGCTAATTCACTAGCTGGTAATACCCAAAGATATGCTAAGTTTATTATAAAGTAAACAGCCATAACAACTGATAATCCACCTATTATAGCTTTTGGAAGGTCTTTTCCAGGGTTCTTCATTTCTCCAGCTAAAGTACCAACATTCATCCATCCATCAAATGCAAATAATATAGCAATTAAAACTTGACCTAATACACTACCTAGACTTAATCCCTCACCAACCATAGGTGTAAGTATTGGATTATCTCCACCACCTTTAATAAATCCAACAATCATTATTAAAATAAGTGGTATTAATTTACATATTGTAGAAACTGTCTGTATAACTCCTCCAGTTTTTGAACCTAGCATATTAAGTCCTGCAACTATTACTATAATTCCAATTGCTATTGGAAGTAACAATGATGGACTACCAATTAGTGCTGATGCTTGTTCTCCAAATATAACACCCAATGCTGCCATCATCCCAGGATAAAATAATACAATTTGCATCCAACCAGTTAAAAAACCTAATTTTTCTCCATAAATTTCTTTTATATATACCATCATTCCACCAGTTTTTGGTATCGCAACTGATACCTCTGCAGCTGTAAGACCAGCTGTTATAGTTATAATTCCAGCTATTAACCACGCCAATATACCAAGACCTGGAGCTCCTCCAGTTAATGTATAAACTGCTTGTGGTTTAAAAAATACACCCGCTCCTATAACGGAACCAACAACAGTTGATAATGCTGCTGACACGCCAAGAGTCTTTTTTAGTTCATTACTTCCCATGTTCTTCCTCCTACTTACTCCTATTTAATTTTAATTTCATAGTTATATAAGCATACATTATGCCAATATTATAGAAAAGCAGTTTTATTATTTATTAAAATAAAATACCTCTATTCAACTTTTGTAATCTTTTACTTTTAATTCCAGTTTAAAAAATTTATAAAAATTAAAAATCCAAATGTAATAATATTTTTTAAAAGTAAATGTATTTTTTATATTGTATAATATACATTGTATATTTATAACATTAAAATACATCATAACTATTAAGTTGAAATCATTTTAAATTTTTTGCAATAAAATTTCACTATTTTTCAAAAACATTTTAACTTATTTCTGTAATTTTCTATTTTTAATGTCTTTTATATAATAGTATGATTTTTGCTTATTTTAGAGTCTATTTTATAGTAATAAATAATTTGACAATTTATTATAACCCAATTTAAACCAGAAATCAAAATTAATATTTTATTTTTTTGTTTAAAAGTGAAATATTAGTTTTAAAAACTCTTTTTATATGTTGAAATCTGAATATGTTTTTTTATAAAACCACTACTTTTATTC
>NZ_JAGWCV010000116.1:0-2190 GCF_020657735.1 Clostridioides sp. ZZV15-6383
ATTTCCCACCGCAAGGGTAAGACCCCAGAAAGACTATCTGGTTGATAGGTCGAAGGTGTAAGTGCAGCAATGTATTTAGCTTATCGATACTAATAGGTCGAGGACTTGACCAATATTTATTTGATGTCCATTCATTAAGGTATATGTGTAGTTTTTAGAGTGTTAACTCTAAAAAAGTTTGAAAAAAGTATTGACAAAAATAACAAAAAATGTTAATATTGTACTTGTTCTAGCAACAAGGTGAAAATGTGGTTATAATAGCAGAGAAGATACACCTGTTTCCATTCCGAACACAGAAGTTAAGTTCTCTAGCGCTGATGGTACTTGGTGGGAAACTGCCTGGGAGAGTAGGACATAGCCACGTTAGATATTCCAAGGTAGCTCAACGGTGGAGCAACCGGCTGTTAACCGGTAGGCTGTGGGTTCGAGCCCCACCCTTGGAGCCATTATGGCTCGTTGGTCAAGAGGTTAAGACACCGCCCTTTCACGGCGGTAACAGGGGTTCAATTCCCCTACGAGTCACCATTTGTGGGATCATAGCTCAGCTGGGAGAGCACCTGCCTTACAAGCAGGGGGTCACAGGTTCGAGCCCTGTTGGTCCCACCATTTGCGGCCTGGTAGTTCAGTTGGTTAGAATGCCAGCCTGTCACGCTGGAGGTCGAGGGTTCGAACCCCTTCCAGGTCGCCAAAACAAAAAATGCTGGTGTGGCTCAACGGTAGAGCAGCTGACTTGTAATCAGCAGGTTGTAGGTTCGATTCCTATCACCAGCTCCATAAAAACAATACGGAGGATTTCCCGAGCGGCCAAAGGGGGCAGACTGTAAATCTGTTGTCATCGACTTCGGTGGTTCGAATCCACCATCCTCCACCAATTAAATATGCGGGTGTAGCTCAATGGTAGAGTTCTGGCCTTCCAAGCCAGCTGTGAGGGTTCGATCCCCTTCACCCGCTCCAAAGAAAGCGTGGGTGCATAGCTCAGCTGGATAGAGCAACGCCCTTCTAAGGCGTGTGTCCGGGGTTCGAATCCCTGTGCGCTCACCACATATATATTGGGGATTAGCCAAGTCGGTAAGGCACATGACTTTGACTCATGTATGCGTAGGTTCGAGTCCTGCATCCCCAGCCAAAAATAAAAATATGGTCTATTAGCTCAGTCGGTAGAGCACCTGACTTTTAATCAGGGTGTCCCGCGTTCGAGTCGCGGATAGATCACCAATGGAGAGGTGTCCGAGTGGTTTAAGGAGCTGGTCTTGAAAACCAGTGACTTCGAAAGGGGCCGTGGGTTCGAATCCCACCCTCTCCGCCAAAAAAAATAGGACTGAATTTGGAGAAGTACTCAAGTGGCTCAAGAGGATCCCCTGCTAAGGGATTAGGCTGGGTAACCGGTGCGAGGGTTCGAATCCCTCCTTCTCCGCCATTTAAAAACGAGGTGTAGCGCAGTTTGGTAGCGCACATGGTTTGGGACCATGGGGCCGGGGGTTCGAGTCCCTTCACCTCGACCAACTTGGACCTTTAGCTCAGTTGGTTAGAGCGCCCGGCTCATAACCGGTAGGTCTGGGGTTCGAGTCCCTGAAGGTCCACTATTCTTCATAGGGGTGTAGCTCAGTTGGTAGAGCGTCGGTCTCCAAAACCGTGCGCCGGGGGTTCGAGTCCCTCCACCCCTGCCAAATAAAAAGGACTTGAAAAAAGTTGTATTTTAGAGTAGTATAATATAGTAAATAATATTTCGAGGTGTAGCGCAGTTTGGTAGCGCACATGGTTTGGGACCATGGGGCCGGGGGTTCGAGTCCCTTCACCTCGACCAAGAAAAGGGCCTATAGCTCAGGTGGTTAGAGCGCACGCCTGATAAGCGTGAGGTCGCTGGTTCGAGTCCAGCTAGGCCCACCATTTGCCCAGATAGCTCAGTCGGTAGAGCAGGGGACTGAAAATCCCCGTGTCGGTGGTTCGATTCCGCCTCTGGGCACCAGAAACACGGCGGTATAGCTTAGTTGGCTAGAGCGTTCGGTTCATACCCGAAAGGTCATAGGTTCGACTCCTATTACCGCTACCATCTAACTATATCAATAAAGAACTTTGAAAATTAAACAGTAGGTTAATTTATAAACAAGAAACAAACCATAAAGCCAGATATTTTGATAACAATAGTATCTGAGCCTGATAAACTTTTATTTGAGAGTTTGATCCTGGCTC
>NZ_JAGWCV010000117.1:0-2139 GCF_020657735.1 Clostridioides sp. ZZV15-6383
ACACTTACCTTTGAAAAAACTCTTAAAATCACTGACTCCGATAGTGACTTCAAAAACATCATTAACTATAGATATTATAATTTAAAAAAAGAAAATAGTCTATAGTTTTTATAAGCATCTGTTTTATTACAGGTGCTTTTTAGTATGTTATAATCTTACTAATTGATAGTTTGTACGTCCGTACTGTTGCATGGTTAGGGGCTGGAGGGGTTCCCTAGGCATGGGACAGGTCGGACGTACAATTTAATATTTAGGGGGTTATGACATGTCTAAAAAATTTACATTAGTTAATTCTGATGGCTCTAAAGAGTTAATAGACAACAAAATAAATGCTATTACTGATAATAAAATTTTAGTTGATAAAAATTACTTAGATTTACTAATTAAAAACAATATCCCTTATTCTTCATTTTCTACTGATTTTGATAATTGTTTTATTGTGCGTCAGGGAGTTAAGAAGAAAAAGTTTAGTCCTGAAGAAGTTAAGCAAATTGAAAAAGATTTAGAGACAATGAGTATACGTCAAGTCTCTATAAAATATAGATGTGGATTTCCTACAGTTCATCGAATTAAACATGGCAATTACTAGTTATACTTTATTTACTAATGTACATGCTTTATGTTATAATTTGGTAATATCGGAGGTGTTTCAGATGAATTTTATCAATAAATCTATTTTTAAATTCTTACTATTTGCCAAACAACATAACTTGTACTATGAAATTTGTTATCATCCTGATGAATCGTCTGATGAAATTTTAGATATTAACTTTTTATGTCAACATGATAATTCAGATGTTACTGGGAAAACATCAATTAGAATCTTTTTTTAAAAGCAAAATAAAAAACAGTTCAAGTTGACAGCGGAGCAAAGATTTTGTCAACTGGTTTGAACGGGTATGACTTATTAAGTATTCGTCAAGTCTGAATAGACTATTTGTTTAAATTCGTTTCAAAACTAATGATTTTTTTGATTTATTTATTTATATATTTTATTTATATATATTAGAAATAAGTGTACTCATGATAAAACTAAGTCAAAAAAGGCTTTAAACGTTCAAATTTCAACATTTTGACGGAAAAGCAGTTATTTTTGTTATTTACTTGATTATGAAAGTATATTACGAGAAAATTTAAAAACTGCTAAAATCCATTAGGGGGTGCTATTTTTGGAAATTGATAGACCAAAAGAAAATATAAGACCTAAATTGTATGATACTGTTAGGGTGAAAGAGATGGGTAATATTATTGAATTAATGTATTCTGAATTTAAAAATAATAAAATAGTTATTAAAAAAATAAATGCTAATGAATACATTGATACGCGTACAGGGGAAATTAAAGAGTTTAATCATATATCAGATAGGTCGCAACTTAAGAGTGAGGTTAGAGCGTCTTTGAGAAGGCTTAGAGACTATTTAAACACTAATATAACTAATGTATCATGTTGTAAATGGGTTACTCTTACTTATAAAGAGAATATGACAGACTCTAAGAGACTTTATAAAGATTTTGAAAGATTTAATAAAAGACTTAAGTATTACATAAATAAAGAGTTTAATTTGACATACGAATATATTGTAGCAATGGAACCACAAGGTCGTGGAGCATGGCACTGCCACATGGCTATGATATTTGAAACTGATGCTCCATTTATTCCTAATTCTAAAATGTCAGAGTTATGGAAACAAGGATTTACAGTGACAAAAAAATTAGATGATGTTGATAATGTAGGTGCATATTTAACTGCTTATCTTGGTGATATATCACTTGATGAAGTTCAAGATATGCTTGATGATGACAGAGTTTCTCCTGGCTTTATTTTAAATAATTTTGTAGGTAGAGAAGTTAGGGACGTTGAAGTTGAAGGAGTTAAAAAAAGTATTTTAAAGGGTGCAAGACTTTGTATGTATCCTCCTAAATTTAATTTATATCGTTGTAGCAAAGGCATAAAAAAGCCTAATATTGATTACAAATATGAGTTTGAAGCACAAAAAAAGATAAGTGATGGCACACTTACCTTTGAAAAAACTCTTAAAATCACTGACTCCGATAGTGACTTCAAAAACATCATTAACTATAGATATTATAATTTAAAAAAAGAAAATAGTCTATAGTTTTTATAAGCATCTGTTTTAT
>NZ_JAGWCV010000118.1:0-1707 GCF_020657735.1 Clostridioides sp. ZZV15-6383
AGATTTAAAGAAAGTATATGCTGCGATTACAGAAGAGGTAGCGTTAAGTGAGCTATCGCTCTTAGAGGAAAAATGGGGCAATCAGTATGCGATAGCATTAAGAAGTTGGCGAAGCAATTGGAATGAGTTAGCAACATACTTTAAGTATCCTCAAGAGATAAGAACATTGATATATACTACAAATTCAATGGAAAGTTACAATAGATTATTAAGAAAAGTTACTAAATCGAAGTCTATTTTTCCTTCAGATGATTCTTTGCACAAATCATTATACTTAGCAACTATGGATATTTCTGAAAGATGGACTCAAAAGATTAGAAATTGGACTCAAATTTTAGCTCATTTAAGTATTTATTTTGAAGAAAGAATTTTAACTCTAAATTAATAAAGAAATATTTCAAAAAAATTAAGAAATTTTCTTAAAGGGGTAATAATTTTTGCAAAAATGGAAAAAATATCAAAATAAGGCTATGATTTTTAAAGCCATAGCCTTACAAATAAATGTTTAATTATCACTTAAAAAATAAATTTTTATTTAAAGAATACACATAAATATTTCCAGACTCAGACTAATCGCTTATGGAATTAAATATTAGGTTATAGATAAACTGAATTTTTAATAATATCTAGCATGAATATGTCATTTTATCTTTTAGTATCATTACTTTTTGCAGTCTGTCTAGATTTATTAAGCGTTCTTAATGCTTTTTTGATAATATACTTTGTTTCCTTAGTATTACTTTCTTTTTCCCATCTTCTACAAAGGTTTTCAACAAAGGTTGGCTGTGTTTTACTTGCATCATTTAACCAGTTTCCAACGCTGTTTTGAACATATTTAGATGAATCTGATTTCAATGGTTCTAAAATTGATAAAGCCAGTTTAGGATTTTCTTTTAATTCTTCAATATGTTTACACCAAACCCCTCTAGGTCTTGTAACCTCACATGCAAAACGTCTAATGTATTCATTTTCATTCAATACCCATTCTGATAAAATCAAAATGCTTTCCTCTAAATTTTGAATAACAGCAGGTCTAATAGCAACCCAAGCCTCTTCTCTTACATTAAAATGCTTATCTGTTGCAAAAATTCTAATTTCTTGAAACATTTGACTAAGACTTAAATTTGTATTTTTCCCTATCATAAAAGTTCCCCAGCTACGAACCAAGTCAGATTCATGATGTGAGATTATTTGTAAGCATTCCTTATCATTATAATTACTGGCTTGTTTTAAAAGTTCTGCTCCGATAGCTTCACTTATAGTATTGGAAGTTTGTTTTTCAAGTCTATTGATATGTTCTAAAATAGGATTTAAATATGCTTCTCTACCATTTTGTAGTAATATATATGTAAGTAGTAGTCTTCTATCAATAGCAAACCATTCTACTACATTGGCAGTTTCTATTTCTCCATGATTTAATTTTTCTAATATTTCTGATGATATATCATTTGTTGACCTAGCTCCTTTTCGTTTTGTTTCTTCCATAATCAACCTGCTACTCAAAATATGGTCAAATATATCCATATCGAGATTTTTCCTTCTTCATTGAACCTCGCCTTGCCTAAGCTACTACGATTTGATATAGTTCTCCAAAGGCTTAAATTCCGAAGTTAGCCCTCCGTACATATATAAGTGCTTTTAAGCCATCTTATATTTTTTAGCATTTTTAAGATTAATACTTGCATTTAAATCTCTATCAATAGATAA
>NZ_JAGWCV010000119.1:0-1677 GCF_020657735.1 Clostridioides sp. ZZV15-6383
ACAAAGTTATAAAAAATAATCCTTTCTAACGAGATTTTGAAAGGAGGGTATTTTTGCAGTTACTTTTATCAAATTTTATATAGAATATTCTTAATTATTCATGTAAAATTATCTCAACAGACAAAATTTTTATTCATGTAAGTATTGTAGTATTAGATTGCAATATATTTTAGGGAGGATAGCTTATGATTCAAAAAATACCACAATCAGAACTAAAAGTAATGAAATTTATTTGGAGAAAAAATGATGAAGTGACTTCTAAAGAAGTTATTGAAGCTATGGAAAATAAACATGATTGGAAACAAACAACTACACTAACACTTCTATCAAGACTTGTGAAGAGAAAATTTTTATCTGCTGAAAAAGTTGATAGATACACACACTATAAAATTATAGTTGGGAGTAGAGAATACTTAAACTTTGAAACGAAAGATTTTATGAGTAATATACATGATGATTCACTAGAAAGTATATTTGTTTCGTTACATGAAGATAATATTTTAGAAAAAGAAAAATTTGAGCATCTTATAGAAATAGCAAATGACTTGGATAAATAAATGGATACTTTATTTGAGAATTTATTAAAAACAACAGTTATAAGTAGTTTAGGTATTTGTATATTAATAATTTTAAAAACATGTCTATTTAAAATATTTAGTAAAAAATTTAATTATTATATTTGGCTAATTATTCTTTTTAGAATGTTACTTTTTCCAATTTCTTATTCTATTGAATTTACTACAAAAACAGAAGAAAGTTATACTCTAATTGATAATATAACTAATTTTAATAATAATCATACAAATAAAAACTTCACATTTTTATTTGTATGTATTTGGATAATTGGATTTGCATTTTGTTTATCTCGTTTATTAATTAAATATGTAAGATTTAAGGATCTCATCGTTGATACCTCTTTTGAGGTTGAAGATGAAAATATAAATCGTACTTACAGAGAATTACTAGCTGAATTAAATATAAAAAATAATATTCCTCTAAGGTATACAGATGAATTAGCCAGTCCAGCAGGTGTAGGATTATTTAGACCATATGTATTTTTATTGGATCTCCCATACAACAAGGAAAATGTTTACTGGATTTTAAAACATGAGTTAACACATTTTAAACATAGAGATATCTTTATAAAATTCATAGTGGTTTTTGTAAAATCGCTTTATTGGTTTAATCCTTTTGTTTATATTATGAGCAGGAAAATAAATTCTGATTGTGAACTATGTTGTGATGAAAGTGTTATTAATGAATGTTCGCCAAAAAAGAAAAAAGAATATGCATTAACTATTTTACATGCAATTGAGCTAAGTAATTTAAATAATATGGGTATGTTGGTAACAGAGTTTAAAAAAACAAACTTAGAAATAAGAATAAAAAATATTGGTAAAAAAAGAGGTAGACGTGGAATAGTTCTTGCTATTTTAATATTTATAAGCTCATGTTTTTCTTTTATTGATATAAATGCACAAGCACCAATAAATAAGAAAATTTTATCTGAAAATAAGGGTGTTTCTTCGAGTTCTGGTCATACTTTTGGAACTACAGATTATACATATGCCACTGCTCCAGCTAATGTTAGAAAAATTTATGAAGAAAAATGTAAAAAAATAGGCAAAAAACCCAAAGATTCTGATAAAATAGAAATATCTAATGCATATTCTACAA
>NZ_JAGWCV010000120.1:0-1637 GCF_020657735.1 Clostridioides sp. ZZV15-6383
ATATGACATCTAATTTGTAATATATAAAGCTGATAACTTTTTAAAATTATCGAAGTTGATAGCTTCTAATCTATCAAACCTTTTTAACTGGTCAAGTTATTAAGGGTGCAGGGCGGATGCCTTGGCACTAGGAGCCGATGAAGGACGTGATAAGCTGCGATAAGCTTCGGGGAGTTGCACGTAAACTTTGATCCGAAGATTTCCGAATGAGGAAACTCACTTAGAGTAATGTCTAAGTATCATTAAGTGAATACATAGCTTAATGAGGGGAACTCAGGGAACTGAAACATCTAAGTACCTGAAGGAAGAGAAAGAAATTCGATTCCGTAAGTAGCGGCGAGCGAACGCGGATTAGCCCAAACCAATAAAGTTTTCTTTATTGGGGTTGCGGACATATCATAACGAAGAGGTATCGTAATTGAAGAGGTTTGGAAAGACCCACCACAGAAGGTAATAGTCCTGTATGTTAAACGAGAAGACTTTAGATATGATCCAGAGTACCACGGGACACGTGAAACCCTGTGGGAAGCAGGAGGGACCACCCTCCAAGGCTAAATACTACCTAGTGACCGATAGCGTATAGTACCGTGAGGGAAAGGTGAAAAGAACCCCGGGAGGGGAGTGAAATAGAACCTGAAACCCTGCACTTACAAGCTGTGGAAGCACATTTCTTGTGTGACCGCGTACTTTTTGTAGAACGGGCCAACGAGTTACGTTAAGTAGCAAGGTTAAGCACTTAAGGTGTGGAGCCGTAGCGAAAGCGAGTTTTAACTGAGCGTTCAGTTACTTGACGTAGACCCGAAACCGGGCGACCTACCCATGAGCAGGATGAAGCGAAAGTAAAATTTCGTGGAGGTCCGAACCCACGAGCGTTGAAAAGCTCGGGGATGACTTGTGGGTAGCGGTGAAATTCCAATCGAGCCCGGAGATAGCTGGTTCTCCCCGAAATAGCTTTAGGGCTAGCCTCAAGGTGAGAGATACGGAGGTAGAGCACTGAATGTCCTAGGGGGTATTGCACCTACCGAAGACTATCAAACTCCGAATGCCGTCATCTTATACTTGGGAGTCAGACTGTGGGTGATAAGATTCATAGTCGAAAGGGCAACAGCCCAGATCGTCAGCTAAGGTCCCTAAATGTAAGTTAAGTGGTAAAGGATGTGGGATTGCACAGACAACCAGGATGTTGGCTTAGAAGCAGCCACTCATTCAAAGAGTGCGTAATAGCTCACTGGTCGAGTGATCCTGCGCCGAAGATTTCCGGGGCTAAAACTTACTACCGAAGCTACGGCATCAGCAATGATGGGTAGGGGAGCTTCCCATACGGGTTGAAGCATGACCGTAAGGACATGTGGACAGTATGGGAGTGAGAATGTTGGCATGAGTAGCGAGATGTGGGTGAGAATCCCACAGGCCGTAAACCCAAGGTTTCCAGGGGAAGGTTCGTCCGCCCTGGGTTAGTCGGGACCTAAGCTGAGGCCGAAAGGCGTAGGTGATGGACAACAGGTTGATATTCCTGTACTACCGATAACCGTTTGAGAGATGGGATGACACAGTAGGATAAGCTAAGCACACTGTTGGTTATGTGTGCCCAAGCATTGAGGCAGTCAAAGTAGGTAAATCCGCTTTGATAATGCTAG
>NZ_JAGWCV010000121.1:0-1592 GCF_020657735.1 Clostridioides sp. ZZV15-6383
TATAACAAAGCGCATAAGAAATATTTATTCTACATTGTAAAATTAAATATATAAATAATATCTTCACTATTAAAAACTAAAAATTTAAGCTTTTCTTTTGTTGGCTTGTATTATTAAATTCCTCCATATTGTATTTTAGAAACATAACAAAACACTTCCTTCAAATCTGTTGAAGTCTAAATTTTTACAATTTCTACTATTATACAACAGTCAAACAAGTGGTACAAGAAAGTTATAAAAACACAATTCTAGGGTTAATAAAAATAAAGAACTCATAAAAATGAATTCTTTTATCTATAAATTTGATTAGTTTTTTAAATATAATCAATATAGTACATTCAGTTGCATAACCTGTAAAAACACCTTGAATAATCCTTAGGCCTAATAGCTGATAAACATTTTGTACAAATACTATGGTAAATATCACTTTCCCATACCAACACTTGCACGTAAAAGCATTGATTTTCTTCCATATTTATCAGCAGCTTTCCCTTAAATTGGTGAAAAGAATGCTGCTACTACAAAAGTACATCCAAAAATTATACCTGAATACTGTTGTATTAAGCCAACATCGGTTACACCCAACTGTTTAATATATAATGGAAGTATAGGTGCTATTTGGCTCATACCTATAGAACTAAAGAACAACCCTATCCAACATACAAATAAATTTCTTTTCCATAATTCAATATAAAACTACACCCCCTACATTTTAAATTTCTTTGACAGTTCTACAATTTTATTACTTTATACTATTAATTATAAAGTTAAAAAAAGACAATTTCCATTGTCAAATATAAAAAATAAAAATTTTTTATATTCATTTATGCCTATTTCAAAAATAAATTTCAAATTAAAAAAATTTACTTACGACAAAATCTTTCTTCATGTATAATCCTAATAGAAATAAATTTTACTTGGAGGTAAATGAATATGCCACAAAATAGAAAAGAAAGTTTAATATTTACGGTACTTATGTGTGCTTTTATGGTATTTTTTATGAGCGTTTATAATATTTCTATACATGATAAATTCTCATTAAATACCTTTAAAAATGCATGGTTGGATTTTCCAACTACATATATCATAGCTATGATTTTTGATTGGTTTATTGTTTCTAATGTTGCAAAGAAAGTAGCATTTCGTATTATAAATCCAGATACAAAACAAATTATAAAGGCTATTGTTATATCAAGTTGTATGGTCTGTGGAATGGTCATATGTATGTCTTTATTTGGAGCTATTAAATCAATTGGAAGTTCTAATACACTTATAGCTATATGGATTTTAAATATAGCCAACAATTTTATTGTTGCGTTGCCATTACAACTATTAATTGCAGGACCATTAGTCAGATTTATTTTTAGAACACTATTTCCAGAAGGTACAATTGTTGAAGTAGTAAATTCTTAAAATAAATAAGGGGCTGTCGCACTAAAAAATAGTGCTACGCCCTTTTTTGTATAAAAAATAAATCCCAAGTTCAAAAGAGCCTGGGATTCTTGTATAATAATTGTATGCAAAAACAAAATACTATACAAATTGATTATACTACTTATGGTGATAATTATCAATTTAAATTACCACTAAAT
>NZ_JAGWCV010000122.1:0-1532 GCF_020657735.1 Clostridioides sp. ZZV15-6383
GAATATTATAAGTAATCTAACTATATACATCTAATAAATAGTTTTTTAATATATTTAAATTGTTTATAAGCAATTATATTCACTCATTATCATAATAATTTTGGGGCTAAAAAATAAAAATTTGTTTGAAAATAAACTCTAGTACTTATTCTAATAAAATACTAAATAAGTTTAGTACATCTATAATTTTTTAGGTCACACTATAAAGATATAATATTTATCTTAGTTATAAGTCTAAATGCAATTTCAGCATTATTTTGTCGAATATTTTTTTAATAAAATCACATACTCTAAACATATGTTTTAAAATATATTTTCATATACAAAAAATAATACTAAATAAATAATTATAAATAAAATTTAAATAAGATGGATTCTATTCAACATAGTATCCATCTTATCATTTAAAATTCAAAAAACTTTTTTATAATATTATACATTTTAGAAGCTAAATAACTCATCATAATATCAATCTCATTTTAAACTTCCAGTATACTTATTAATCTTACTTGCTATTAAGAAGTATAAAAGCATCTACAATAATAATTTATATCTTTAAAAAATTGTATATTATAAATATAGCTTCAATATTTTATACAATATAATTATACTTTTTATTAAAAGCAATATGCATAAATAACATTACACTTACATTTTTTTGATTATATTTTATTAGACTCTGATTTTTAAATAAAAGATACTATAAAATACTTTATTAAGATATATGATTTGATATATATGAACTAACTTCATCAGGAGAAATATCTAAAATAGTTGCAAACTCTTCATTTAATAATCTTTCGGCTTCTTTCATTATATTATCATCTGCTTGATGTGTTTTTTTACCAATAGATTTTACATACTCTCTGTTATGATGTATACTTCTTGTTAGTTTTATTAACTCTTCACATTTTCCACCTCTAAGTATTTTTTTAAATTGTTCACTTCTTAGTTTTTCATTATCTATCCATAATGTATCCATATTAGGAATATTATTTATTAATGAAATAACATTAATTTTAGAAAGTAACTTTCTCATTGGTACTTTTTCATTATCTACAGGAATTTTTATTACTGTATTATTGGAATAAATAGGGCTCAACACATAGTAATCTTTTTTTATTCCATTTGTAAACTGTTCGTTTGTTATATCAAGTACTTTGCAAACACCTGTCATCCCATACATTATATAATCATCAACCTTAAACAAAACCATCACCATCCTTAATAAAAAAAATAGTTCTGACAATTTAATTCACCTTGCCAAAACTATCTGCTATATATTATATTTTAACACATTTTGAGGCTTTAATGTAAGTAAAACTTATATTATTAAAATTAAAAAATGGGGCTGTCGCAGGAGCAAATTAAATTTGTTCTGTGGGAGCTCTTTTTTACTTACCTCAATAGGTATATTTTTAATTATTTTATATAAAGTTTATGTTGTAAGTAAAATTATGCATGACAAATAAAGGTATGAAAATACCATTTTTTCAGATAATATTTGATTGTAAATAATAATTTTAGAATAC
>NZ_JAGWCV010000123.1:0-1375 GCF_020657735.1 Clostridioides sp. ZZV15-6383
ATATACTGGGATATTTCTAAATATTTTTGTAAACCATATATATTATGGCAAATTTTTAGAATGTAATTTTTTAAAATTATATTCTATTATCAAAGAATATAGATAACTGATTATATATACTATCCCAGTTTCTATATCTCATAGTCCATTTTTTCATCACATTTTCACCTGCTAAGAACAATATTTTTAATAGTGAGTCGTCTGATGGAAAAGTGGACTTTGTTTTTGTGACCTTTCTAAACTGTCTATTAAGTCCTTCAATTATATTTGTAGTGTACATTATAGTCCTTATTTCTTCAGGAAAACTAAAAAATGGTGCTATAACATCCCAGTTATTTCTCCAGATCTTAATTGCCGAAGGGTACTGTTTACCCCATTTTTCATCTATTTTATCTAAAGCCGATGAGGCTTCTTGTTCATTAATTGCTTTATATACAGATTTAAAATCACTTATTAATGCTTTTGAATCTTTGTATGAAACATATTTAAAAGTATTTCTTATCTGATGGATTATACATTTTTGTATTATGGAATTAGGATAACTTGCGGCTATCGCCTCTTTGAAGCCATTTAATCCATCAACACTAAAAATTAGTACATCTTTAACACCTCTATTTTTTAAATCGGTTAAAACACTATACCAAAACTTTGAAGTTTCGTTTTCACCTATCCATATTCCTAAAATATCTTTGAAACCATCCTTATTTACTCCTAGAACTACATATGCAGCTTTATTTTTTATTTTTCCATCATCTCTTACTTTGTAATGAATTGCATCCATAAATACAAAAGGATAAACTTGTTCAAGAGGTCTATTTTGCCACTCTTTAGCTCTTTGAATTATAACATTTGTTATATTACTTACTTGATCAGCTGAAATTTCTATACCGTATAAATCTAATATCTGGTCATGTATATCTCTTGTTGACATACCTCTTGCATAAAGTGATATTATTTTTTCTTCGATTCCTGAAATATCTCTAATATTTTTAGGAACGACTACTGGGTTAAAATCATTATCTCTGTCTCTTGGAATGTCTAGTTGTAAATCTCCAAATTGTGACTTTACAGTTTTTTTACTATATCCATTTCTTCTATTAGTTGTATTCTTGTTATGGCTATCGCCCTTTTCATAACCTAGCTCTAATGCCATTTCTTGTTCTAACATCTCTTGTAGTATATCTTTGAACATATCTCTTAGATAGCTACTTATATCTCCAGATTTTATAAATTCTCCATCTGATATAATTTCTTTGACTAATTGTTTTCTTAAAGTATTCATAAAAAATCTCCTTTACGACATTTGATTATATTTAAATCATTGCCATAAAGAAGATTTTTATTAACCTTGAAGCACAAATTATTTTACATTACC
>NZ_JAGWCV010000124.1:0-1289 GCF_020657735.1 Clostridioides sp. ZZV15-6383
ATGTGATGGGGAGCGAAATTTAGTAGCGAAGTAGCTGATTTCACACTGTCAAGAAAAGTCTCTATCGAGGTTAAAGGTACCCGTACCGCAAACCGACACAGGTGGGTGAGGAGAGTATCCTAAGGCCCGCGAGAGAACTGTTGTTAAGGAACTCGGCAAAATGACCCCGTAACTTAGGGATAAGGGGTGCCACCATACGGTGGCCGCAGAGAATAGGCCCAAGCGACTGTTTACCAAAAACATAGGTTTCTGCTAAGTCGCAAGACGATGTATAGGAGCTGACGCCTGCCCGGTGCTGGAAGGTTAAGGGGATCTGTTAGAGCAATCGAAGCAGTGAACTTAAGCCCCAGTAAACGGCGGCCGTAACTATAACGGTCCTAAGGTAGCGAAATTCCTTGTCGGGTAAGTTCCGACCCGCACGAAAGGCGTAACGATTTGGGCACTGTCTCAACAACAGACTCGGTGAAATTGTAATTCCGGTGAAGATGCCGGATACCTGCGACAGGACGGAAAGACCCCATGGAGCTTTACTGTAGCTTGACATTGGGTCTTGGTACTACATGTACAGGATAGGTGGGAGGCTTTGAAACCAGGACGCCAGTTTTGGCGGAGCCATCCTTGGGATACCACCCTTGTAGTACTGGGACTCTAACCATAGGCCATGAATCTGGTCTTGGGACACTGTCAGGTGGGCAGTTTGACTGGGGCGGTCGCCTCCCAAAAGGTAACGGAGGCGCTCAAAGGTTCTCTCAGTACGGTCGGAAATCGTACGTAGAGTGTAAAGGCAAAAGAGAGCTTGATTGCAAGACATACAGGTCGAGCAAGGATGAAAATCGGACTTAGTGATCCGGTGGTTCTGCGTGGAAGGGCCATCGCTCAACGGATAAAAGCTACCCTGGGGATAACAGGCTTATCTCCCCCAAGAGTCCACATCGACGGGGAGGTTTGGCACCTCGATGTCGGCTCATCACATCCTGGGGCTGTAGTAGGTCCCAAGGGTTGGGCTGTTCGCCCATTAAAGTGGTACGCGAGCTGGGTTCAGAACGTCGTGAGACAGTTCGGTCCCTATCCGTCGCAGGCGTAGGAAATTTGAGAAGACCTGTCCTTAGTACGAGAGGACCGGGATGGACGTACCTCTGGTGTACCAGTTGTTCTGCCAAGGGCATGGCTGGGTAGCTATGTACGGAATGGATAAGCGCTGAAAGCATCTAAGCGCGAAGCCAACTTCAAGATAAGATTTCCCACCGCAAGGGTAAGACCCCAGAAAGACTATCTGGTTGATAGGTCGA
>NZ_JAGWCV010000125.1:0-1230 GCF_020657735.1 Clostridioides sp. ZZV15-6383
AAAGTATATAGTACATAAAAAAGTTAACAGAAATTTTTAGTTTACATAATAAAAATATAATCAACTAAAAACGGAAGTTTTAGACTCAATTATCCTATTGGGTATTTAAATTGATTTTAAGCTTATTTTCATCAAAAAGGTATAAAGCATCGCTGAAAATTATATAACCCATTTAAAATCCAAAATAAAAAACGTTATTTTGAAGCAAAAAATAATTAGAAGAAATAAAAAACAAAATAAGCAAAATGAATAAAAAACACCCTGGAAAATGAAGCTTGATTTTTATAATATTTATGCAATAGCTTAGAATATAAAGTTACATTTCTCAGTTATTTAAATCTAAAAAAAGCAAAAAAATAATAAAAAAATTACTGACATTTTACTGACAAAACAGAAATTTATCTTTATAAAATTATTGAAAATACTATATAAAATAAAAGTGGCATAAAATAATATATTTTATGCCATTAACTATTTAGCTGTAACAATTGTTATTGTGATAATCACCATAAATTTATCATGTTATGCCAATTGTTATATTTTATAGAGATACTTTTTTCTAAGTATAAAAATATAACTTTACTTTATTTAAAAATAAAATAATTTTATTCTTATCATAAGGAATGAGAATACTATTTTCTTATATTGGAATAATAATAGTAAATCTATAATATAGAAAAGAGGTATTTCTAGTATGCATGAAAATAAAAAGAATCTATTAGATGGAAGTTTAGCTCAATATAATGATGCAGCAGTTCCAAAAATACCAGTATTTGCTGGTAGCGATATAACTTCAGAAGTTTATTATTTTAAACCTAATCAAGTTCTTAATGCTCATAGACATCCTAATGGTGAACAAATATTTGTGTTCCTAAAAGGAGAAGGTAAAATGAAACTTGGTGAACATGAATGTGATGTAAAAAGCGGCGATACTGTTTTTGTACCAACAGGAGAGTGGCATGAAATTACTAATGGAAGTAATGAAGAAATGGTAGCTGTTCAAATTACAAAAATTAATGCTGGAGCAGAATACAGAGGATAGATATATAGGTACAATTAGTACTTTGATTTCTATTTTATTATATAAACTTTAATCTCAAAATGGGGCTGTCGCAGGAGCAAATTAAATTTGTTCTGTGGGAGCTCTTTTTTACTTACCTTAATAGGTATATTTTTAATTATTTTATATAAAGTTTATGTTGTAAGTAAAATTATGCATGACAAATAAAG
>NZ_JAGWCV010000127.1:0-1035 GCF_020657735.1 Clostridioides sp. ZZV15-6383
ATTTTGTCTGTTGAGATAATTTTACATGAATAATTAAGAATATTCTATATAAAATTTGATAAAAGTAACTGCAAAAATACCCTCCTTTCAAAATCTCGTTAGAAAGGATTATTTTTTATAACTTTGTATATGAATATTTCTAAATTTTTAAAAACGATATCTTTTGACAGAATGTAGCTCTGTATATACTGAAATATTATATTTATACTTTTCAAGAAAGCATAATAAAAATTCAGCTAGAGTAACTTAATTTGGAACAAGAAAACTGCCTTTAACTTCATCTAATCTTTTATTAGCATCTCTCTTTTTTTCAAATCCTCCCATCTTTTTCTACTTTCTCTTCCTTGATTCATCATCTCTAAATTCTAAGCACACTACATAGTTTTTATTTCTTTTTCTCATAAAAGTGTTCAGCATCATTCCTCCTATCAAAATTTATATATTTATATACCATACAGACAAGGCAAAAAATAGTCATTTCAGCTGATTTTTAACTGACTTTTTTTATTGTTTTACATAAAGTTTATGTTCTAAGTAAATTTATGCATGACAAAGATAAGATATATTCCACGTTTATTTTTTACTATTTTATTGTGTAGTCTAGAAATGTTATGAGCTATCGCCACAATAATACATTCTGATATAACATTTTCCTTACCTCGGCTTAAAAATCTTCTAAATTTCATATTTTGTTTTACTTGAGCTAAAGCTCCTTCTGCTTGTATACTTCTATTCATTCTAAGTTCACACCCCTCCGGGCTTATAATTCTCTTTAAGTTTTCTTTTCTTTTTTCATGAAATAACTTAGATACTTGTAAGTTTTTAGTTCTATTTTCAAGAAAAATCTTACTATTATTTTCCTTAATACAACTGCTTTTATATTGACAATCATGGCATTCTTCACAAGTATAACAAGTTATTTCACTTTTATAGCCTGTTTTTGATTTCCTATTTATTATTTTATTAGCAAATAGTTTTTTGCTATTTTTACAAATATAATAGTCATTTTTTTCATCATAATCCATATTATCAATA
>NZ_JAGWCV010000128.1:0-995 GCF_020657735.1 Clostridioides sp. ZZV15-6383
GCTATACCTATCATTTCTCCTATTTCTACTAATGTGTTATTTAATGTAGCATTTATATTTTTTAATGCTAATTTATTAATAATATGTGTTTTCCCATTTAAAAAACTATCTTTTATTATTGATACAGCATTTGCTATATCCTTGAGTGAATCATCATCTTGTGGTGGTTGAACTCCGTTTGATACACTTACTAATTTTTCATTTACTCCATTCGCATCTGTTACTTTTATCTTAATTGTGTGTATTGCGTTATCTTCTAATGTGTAGTTAATTGTTTTCTCTACTGTTAAATCTGTTGTTATTGTTTCTTTTAAAGTATCATCTAGAAATACTTCTATCTTATTTAAATTATTGTCTAAATCTGATACTATGAATTTTACTTGTGTACTATTAAATTCATTTACTGTTATTTGAGGTAAATTATTACTCCTAGTAAATGTATATGTTCTTGTTGTACTAGCTCCGTTATTATCTGTAGCAACAATACTTATTATATTACTAGAACCAATTGGAAGAGCTAATACTCTTTCATCTGTTAACGTAATTTCCTTTTCTCTATTTTTCTCTATATTTGTGATATTTTCTAAAATAGTAGAATTAAGTTTAGTAACAACATTTACTGTATCTCTGTAATCTAAGTCATTTACTGTGTACTTTAAAGTAAATCCCTTACTTTTATTCCCTATATTTTCATTTGTCCCGCTTATGCTTGGTGCATTATTAGATTTTGTAAATGTATAATTTCTATAAATAGCAGATACCCCATAGCCACCTGTAACTTCTATTTTAATCTTATTAGTAGAGTTTAATTGAAGTGACAAGACAAGGGAATCAGGCACATTTATAATATATTGAGTATCTTTTACCACTTGCTTCGTATCAAACAAAACATCATTTAAATATGCTTTTACTGTGTATGTGTAACTATCTTCATTTGTTATTGTATAATCTATACCAAACCCTCTACTCTTAGAACCAAGCGAGCCATCTGTTCC
>NZ_JAGWCV010000129.1:0-992 GCF_020657735.1 Clostridioides sp. ZZV15-6383
AACATATCTAACATAATAATATCCTCAAAAATGATTAAATTATACTTTTTATAAAATATATCATAAAAAATACATACTAATTATATCATAAAAATACGCTTAGATTTGATGTGATTACTTAATATATTTTCAATAATTCCCTAAAATAAACTGTTGGAAATTGATGAATAAGTTATTAACAATAAAATTTAAAAATCATTCTTACTTTTAGTTAGCCTGTAATAGCAAAAACAAATTTATGTTGTAAACACTTAGAAATAATTAAGTATATTTTGATAGGTTATAAAATTATTTTAAACTTTAAAAATCTTTACTAAGGTAAGTGGTATCATTTAACTTGATACTCCCTATTCCAATTATTTTAGGTACTTTACTAATTATAACCTATTTAATATTACTTTATGAATAGTAGAGTAACTGATTAAACAATACCATTTATAGATTTTACAGCCATCTATTAATTAAATACTTAGAGTTTTGGCTTCTATAATTACTCTTCTTCTAAGTTTTTAAAATGGCTCTCAAATAAATCTAACGTATCCTTATCTATGACTTCATCATCATGTAATGCTGAAATCAAACTCTGTAAAGAATTGTCGTGTATATTACTTAAAAAATCTTTTGTTTCAACACTTAAATACTCTTTATGTCCAACCACTATTGTATAATGAGTATATCTATCTATTTTTTCCGCATCTAAAAAATGCTTTTTAACAAGTCTTGATAAAAGTGTTAATGTAGTTGTTTGTTTCCATCCATATTTTTGTTCCATAGCTTCAATAGTTTCTTTTGATGTCACTGTATCATTTTTTTCCCAAATAAACTTCATAACTTTTAATTCTGCTTGTGGTATTTTTGAAATTGTCATAACCTTACGCCCCTCTCAAACTTTTATTAAATTAATACTATCGCAATATAGTTTTTAAGTCAAAGATTTTGTCGATAATAATATTTTCCAATTTTTACCAAAAGATTAGTTCTTGATATAATTC
>NZ_JAGWCV010000130.1:0-791 GCF_020657735.1 Clostridioides sp. ZZV15-6383
AGGTCGAAGGTGTAAGTGCAGCAATGTATTTAGCTTATCGATACTAATAGGTCGAGGACTTGACCAATATTTATTTGATGTTCATTCATTAAGATATATGTGTAGTTTTTAGAGTGTTAACTCTAAAAACTTAGTTTTACTAATTTATAAAAATTATGCGGGTGTAGCTCAATGGTAGAGTTCTGGCCTTCCAAGCCAGCTGTGAGGGTTCGATCCCCTTCACCCGCTCCAAAAGATTATGTGGTTACAATAGCAGAGAGGATACACCTGTTCCCATTCCGAACACAGAAGTTAAGCTCTCTAGCGCTGATGGTACTTGGTGGGAAACTGCCTGGGAGAGTAGGACGTAGCCACATAATCTTTTTTTGTTGTATTAAATTTAATTAAACTACAATAATTATATGTTTTTATTTGTCTTTTATAGATTTTTTTGGCAATAAATGATATAGTGGATATAATTAAATATATTAAATATATTTAATTTTTTTATATTTTGTGTTTTATAAGTTTATTTTTTATGGACTTATTTATAATTTTGGGAAATACACTTTGACATATTTTTAAATGTTAAAATACTAAAAAACAAATTAGAAATTTATGTTAAGTAAGGAGATTAATATGAAAAAAAATGCAAGATTAATAACAACAGGAATTCTTTCAATGACAATTGTTGCACCTACAATGGCATTTGCTACTGAATCTAATGCTATGGAAAATAATGCAGATTTAAATATAAACTTGGAGAAAAAAAGTATAGTTTTAGGTAGCACATCAAAAGTTAGCGTCAAATT
>NZ_JAGWCV010000131.1:0-726 GCF_020657735.1 Clostridioides sp. ZZV15-6383
ACCCCAGAAAGACTATCTGGTTGATAGGTCGAAGGTGTAAGTGCAGCAATGTATTTAGCTTATCGATACTAATAGGTCGAGGACTTGACCAATATTTATTTGATGTTCATTCATTAAGATATATGTGCAGTTTTTAGAGTGTTAACTCTATATATTTAAACTTGTCAAGGATTATAGATTTTTAATAGTTTTATAAACTAAAAAATCGAATAAAAAAAGCATTGACATAATAAGAAAAAGATGTTATTATAATACTTGTCTTAGAAAAAAGTTAAATGAAAATTTAGACAATAATCTGGTTATTATAGCAGAGAGGATACACCTGTTCCCATTCCGAACACAGAAGTTAAGCTCTCTAGCGCTGATGGTACTTGGTGGGAAACTGCCTGGGAGAGTAGGACATAGCCAGGTGATGTGCCGAAGTGGCGGAACTGGCAGACGCACAGGACTTAAAATCCTGCGGGACTTACCTCTCGTACCGGTTCGATTCCGGTCTTCGGCACCAAATTATTGTGGGCCATTAGCTCAGTTGGTTAGAGCGCCCGGCTCATAACCGGTAGGTCTGGGGTTCGAGTCCCTGATGGCCCACCACAATAATTTAAAGAACTTTGAAAATTAAACAGTAGGTTAATTTATAAACAAGAAACAAACCATAAAGCCAGATATTTTGATAACAATAGTATCTGAGCCTGATAAACTTTTATTTGAGAGTTTGATCCTGGCTCA
>NZ_JAGWCV010000132.1:0-647 GCF_020657735.1 Clostridioides sp. ZZV15-6383
CTTGCTTCGTATCAAACAAAACATCATTTAAATATGCTTTTACTGTGTATGTGTAACTATCTTCATTTGTTATTGTATAATCTATACCAAACCCTCTACTCTTAGAACCAAGCGAGCCATCTGTTCCACTTATGCTTGGTGTTGTGGATTTATATTGGCAATCAAAGTAACAGTCTTCTGTATATCTAGTCCATTCACTTGAATTTTGTGGTGAAAAAAAATAGCTATATGTTAATTTATAACGATTACCTGGATAAGCATCAAAGCTTCCGCTTTTATCCCACCCAACAGAAGTACCATCTGGTAATGTGCAACTCATCATATCGTATGCACCGTTGGAATCGGCAGCATTTTTTTTATCGCAATAATTCCAAGGTTTTATAGTAATTTTAGTAGCAGGTTTTTGTACTGTTATAAGTGAAGGCACATATAATCTTGGAAAATGTACACTCATACATATCACTTCCTCTCTTTTTTTATATAGGTAGCATATCTTTTAAACTATTTATTAAACTAACTCTAGCAGTATTTACACTAGTACATAACTCATCTATTGCCCCTTGGACATTGGTAGAATTTAGTTTACTTACTGTATTATCATAACTTGTTTTCTCTGCTGTTGTTTCTATACTATCTACACTAGTTTT
>NZ_JAGWCV010000133.1:0-600 GCF_020657735.1 Clostridioides sp. ZZV15-6383
GTAGTCATAAGCTCCACCAGTTAAATCATATGACTTAACTTCTTGGTCTCCAACTTTTAATACTAAACGACTTGCTTTTTGAGTTTCTTCATCATGTTCTACAGAGAAAGTTGCGTTAGCTTCTTCTCCTTTGTACTTGATTGTGAAGATATTACCGATATTATCATAAACCTCATTGAAACGGTCATCTTGGAATATTACTCTTAAACGTAATGAATCACTTAGTGTATTCTTTTCTAATCCTACTTGAATGTTGTTAGCAACATTACCGTAGATTTTAGATGTTATTTTTAATCCGCCAATTTCCGCTGAAGCAGGTTTAGCATCTTCTATACGCATAGCTAAAATACGTCCTGCTGTATAGTTAGGGTTAGAACCCCATGCTAATTCTATTGCATCAAGTAATTCTCCTGAACGGAATAAACGTTTAGCTTGTGAATAGTTACGTAATTCATAAACTGTATTTGGTTCTCCGCCTTCAGCCTGACCGATTAAGCAAAATACTTTTTCACTTGAACCTGCTGAGCCACCGATACCTGAAGTATCTACTTCAATAGATGCATGAGGACGGGTAATAGGTCTTCTTGGGAATGGTTCTAC
>NZ_JAGWCV010000134.1:0-572 GCF_020657735.1 Clostridioides sp. ZZV15-6383
TAGATATTGAAGCATTTAAAAATACTAATAATCAGATAGGTTTAGATTTAGGAATTAAAGAATTTTGTATCTCAAGTTGTGGAGAATTTATAGAAAATCCTAAGTATCTTAAGAAGTCATTAAACAAGCTTGCTAAATTACAAAGAGAATTATCGAGAAAGACAATCGGTAGTTTAAATAGAAATAAAGCAAGATTAAAAGTTGCAAGACTTCAAGAACATATAGCTAATCAAAGAAATGATTTTCTACAAAAACTATCTACTAAATTAATAAAAGAGAACGATATTATTTGCATAGAAGATTTACAGAGGATATGATTAGAAATCATAAACTATCTCGCTTAATTTCTGATGTATCATGGTCAGAGTTTATTCGCCAATTAGAATACAAGGCTAATTGGCATGGTAGAAAAATTGTAAAAGTAGGTAAATTCTTTGCAAGTTCGCAAATATGCAATAAATGTGGGTATAAAAACGAGGAAGTGAAGGACTTAAATATAAGAGAATGGATTTGTCCTAGTTGTAATGAAACTCACGATAGAGATATAAATGCAAGTATAAATATATTAAAAG
>NZ_JAGWCV010000135.1:0-555 GCF_020657735.1 Clostridioides sp. ZZV15-6383
GGTTGATAGGTCGAAGGTGTAAGTGCAGCAATGTATTTAGCTTATCGATACTAATAGGTCGAGGACTTGACCAATATTTATTTGATGTTCATTCATTAAGATATATGTGCAGTTTTTAGAGTGTTAATTCTATGTAAAGTACTAACTTCAATTAGTAACAGTATATATCATAAAAACAATTATTATTTAGTACTTTAAAACTATTGACATTTAAAAATAAAGATGTTAATATAATACTTGTCTTATAAATAGGCAATATGTGGTTATAATAGCAAAGAGGATACACCTGTTCCCATTCCGAACACAGAAGTTAAGCTCTTTAGCGCTGATGGTACTTGGTGGGAAACTGCCTGGGAGAGTAGGACGTAGCCACGTTAAATGTTCCAAGGTAGCTCAACGGTGGAGCAACCGGCTGTTAACCGGTAGGTTGTGGGTTCGAGCCCCACCCTTGG
Organism: Clostridioides sp. ZZV15-6383; assembly: GCF_020657735.1. Taxonomy (NCBI): domain Bacteria; kingdom Bacillati; phylum Bacillota; class Clostridia; order Peptostreptococcales; family Peptostreptococcaceae; genus Clostridioides; species Clostridioides sp. ZZV15-6383. Next base: position 453 of record NZ_JAGWCV010000135.1, read on the forward strand.
AGCCAAAAAAGCCGAAGTGGCGGAACTGGCAGACGCACAGGACTTAAAATCCTGCGGGACTTACCTCTCGTACCGGTTCGATTCCGGTCTTCGGCACTTATAA
>NZ_JAGWCV010000136.1:0-555 GCF_020657735.1 Clostridioides sp. ZZV15-6383
TTATATCTCTATCGTGAGTTTCATTACAACTAGGACAAATCCATTCTCTTATATTTAAGTCCTTCACTTCCTCGTTTTTATACCCACATTTATTGCATATTTGTGAACTTGCAAAGAATTTACCTACTTTTACAATTTTTCTACCATGCCAATTAGCCTTGTATTCTAATTGACGAACAAATTCTGACCATGACACATCAGAAATTAAGCGAGATAGTTTACGATTTTTAATCATATTCTTTACTTGTAAATCTTCTATGCAAATAATATCATTCTCTTTTATTAATTTAGTAGATAGTTTTTGTAGAAAATCATTTCTTTGATTAGCTATATATTCTTGAAGTCTTGCAACTTTTAATCTTGCTTTATTTCTATTTAAACTACCGATTGTTTTTCTCGATAATTCTCTTTGTAATTTAGCAAGTTTACTTAATGACTTCTTAAGATACTTAGGATTTTCTATAAATTCTCCACAACTTGAGATACAAAATTCTTTAATTCCTAAATCTAAACCTATCTGATTATTAGTATTTTCAAATGCTTCAATATCTACAT
>NZ_JAGWCV010000137.1:0-525 GCF_020657735.1 Clostridioides sp. ZZV15-6383
CTCATTCCAATTGCTTCGCCAACTTCTTAATGCTATCGCATACTGATTGCCCCATTTTTCCTCTAAGAGCGATAGCTCACTTAACGCTACCTCTTCTGTAATCGCAGCATATACTTTCTTTAAATCTTTTGCAAATTCTTTTCTATTTTTATATGATACATAATTTAAAGTATTTCTAATTTGATGTACAACACATCTTTGTATTTCAGTATCAGGAAATACTGCTTTAATTGCATCAGAAAATCCAACTAGTCCATCTACAGAAGCTATTAATATATCCTTAACTCCTCTGTTTTTGACATCTGTAAGTACCTTTAGCCAATACTTTGAACTTTCATTTTCTCCAATCCATATTCCTAAAACCTCCTTTATGCCTTCTAAGTTAATACCTATAGCTATATAGGCTGCTTTGTTTATTATTCTACCTTCACTTCTAACTTTATAATGTATAGCATCCATAAATACAATTGGATAAATCATATCAAGAGGTCTGTTTTGCCATTCATGAGCTAAAGGTAGAACTCT
>NZ_JAGWCV010000138.1:0-520 GCF_020657735.1 Clostridioides sp. ZZV15-6383
TTTTTATAAACTTCTATTCTTTTAGCAAGATACTTATTATATACAAATCTACAACATCCAAAAGTTTTGTTAATTAACTCTTGCTGTTTTTTATTTGGATACATTCTAAACTTATAAGCTTTTTCCACTACTACCACCTCACTTTACTTGCTTTTTCTGATTATTAATATATTTTCTTATCTGCTCTTCTGTATTTTCTGGTACAGTAGCAACGAAATAACTAGGATTCCAAAGATGTCTCCCCATAATACTGGATGTCTATATTTGACATACTATATGCATATCCTCTACCATGAGTAACTTCCATTTTCATCACCTATCATAATATTAAAATATGCAATTACTTAAAACAAGTATTTTGAAGGTTTTATATTTATTTTTAAATAACATATATAAGAAACGCAAATCTTAACTTTTATCATTTTTGAGGTTGTCGTTCACATAAGTTCGCTACTACCTATGCAGTTCTCTTATGAACTTCTTACACTTTCATGCAAGCACAGACTATATCTTATCCTTC
>NZ_JAGWCV010000139.1:0-513 GCF_020657735.1 Clostridioides sp. ZZV15-6383
TGTGGGTTCGAGCCCCACCCTTGGAGCCAAAAAAGCCGAAGTGGCGGAACTGGCAGACGCACAGGACTTAAAATCCTGCGGGACTTACCTCTCGTACCGGTTCGATTCCGGTCTTCGGCACTTATAAAACAATATCGCGGAGTGGAGCAGTTGGCAGCTCGTCGGGCTCATAACCCGAAGGTCGTAGGTTCAAGTCCTGCCTCCGCAACCATTAAAATGGCTCGTTGGTCAAGAGGTTAAGACACCGCCCTTTCACGGCGGTAACAGGGGTTCAATTCCCCTACGAGTCACCAATTAAATATGCGGGTGTAGCTCAATGGTAGAGTTCTGGCCTTCCAAGCCAGCTGTGAGGGTTCGATCCCCTTCACCCGCTCCAAAAATGGGACCATAGCTCAGCTGGGAGAGCACCTGCCTTACAAGCAGGGGGTCACAGGTTCGAGCCCTGTTGGTCCCACCATTTGCGGCCTGGTAGTTCAGTTGGTTAGAATGCCAGCCTGTCACGCTGGAGGTCGA
>NZ_JAGWCV010000140.1:0-508 GCF_020657735.1 Clostridioides sp. ZZV15-6383
GCCTCTGCCGGGCAACATACGGTATCTCTCGTACATCAGGTTGACTAGACCTTTAGAGTTTTTCACTCCTTCTCTTATCACCAGTAACTAAAGAGAAATAGGTTTTACTTAGTAGATATGAAACAATAAATCCACATACAATATTAAATCATAGTCAAGTGATTGCACATATGTCTAACACCTATAAGTTTTTTGCTAGCCTGGTATATGGACTCTGCAGGATTCGAACCTACAGTCAAACCGTTATGAGCGGTTGGCTTTACCTTTAAGCTAAGAGTCCTAGAAATATCCTGAGAGAGGACTCGAACCTCAACGACTAGGTAGCTACATCTAGCCAATGCCATTACTCAGGATTGCTAGTAACGCTAAATAGAATTATAACGTTACCGTAGACCTTTTCTACGCTTGGTAGATAGGAAAAATATAATGTTTTCAAAGTACCCATATAGTTAGTCTCTTATTCTCATTATAAGTTTAAATAGTCTAACTGTGTGTAGCATTATATAAT
>NZ_JAGWCV010000141.1:0-506 GCF_020657735.1 Clostridioides sp. ZZV15-6383
GTTAAGAAGCAGTGACACATAAAATGATATATTTTAATTTTTGAATGAACTAAAGTTTTTGTTTCTGTTTTCAGATTTTTTATGTTTAACAACCATTCAAAATGACTCAGTTCATCACTGTTTCTTGGTAGCTGTGTCCGAGACTATTTCTCTTGCCTTCCCATCTCAGTCTCCTAATGCTCTTTAGAGGACCCAGCCACGCCAGCCATACAGAATTGTCTAACACTGGAACTAAGAGTCTGTTCTGCTCATTCGCTTAGACTACAGCTTTATTTCTAATGTTGTTAATTAAGTTAATTTTCAGAAATAATTGGTGTATTCCTTTTCTCTACAATTCAGTAAAATGCTGTTATTTTGAATTTTGCTCATAGACACTGATGTATGTGGTATGGAGCATAGGGCTTGATGGAGACCGGCCTTGGCTAAGGCACAGGAACTTGCTCTTTCTGGAATAAGCCCCTGAGGTTGTCTTACTTTTTGATCATGTGTAGTTTCTCCGTGAAGGC
>NZ_JAGWCV010000142.1:0-502 GCF_020657735.1 Clostridioides sp. ZZV15-6383
ATCCAGTGGGTTCTGTGCTAGATATGAGTCAGCCAAACTAAGGTCATAGCTAAAGGACATTGCTGATAAGCCTGAATTGTATCTCTCATGTCTGAAACTGTCTAGTTAGTGCCTTTCATAATTTTATACATTTCTCTTTAACTCAATCCATTAAGGCTTACCCTAGCCTCCCCTCCCCACACTGTCCACCAGGAAGGTTGGGCTGCCTACACACAGGCCTGCCCTGCAGGTAAGGAAAAGACCAAGCACGTATTGGACTCCCTTTAATGACTAAGATTCAAGTCTACTGCAACCCAAATTGGAAAACCAGGCCACTCTTAAAGGAACTGAATGAAGGGGCTGCAACAGACATGTACTGCGTTAATTGGCTAAGTCACAACGAACAGAACTCATTAGCTCTGTTACAACATGGCCTTTTCTATTACACACGGACACACAGCTTTAGGTTCTAATCAGCTGAGCTGCTTCTTTGGGGCCTCTCTCCCTCCATGCCCCCTTTCTC
>NZ_JAGWCV010000143.1:0-492 GCF_020657735.1 Clostridioides sp. ZZV15-6383
ATAACAAGTTATTTCACTTTTATAGCCTGTTTTTGATTTCCTATTTATTATTTTATTAGCAAATAGTTTTTTGCTATTTTTACAAATATAATAGTCATTTTTTTCATCATAATCCATATTATCAATACGCCCAATATCATTTTTATATTTTCTAGTTTTACTAATTTCATAATTTGCAGGTTTTATGAAAGATAATTGATTATTACACTCTAAAAATGTATAGTTTTCCTCACTTTCATATCCAGAATCAGCTACTATTTTAGGATATTTAAATTTTGTATAGTCCTCAATAGATTTTAAAAACGGTATTAATGTTGTAGTATCAGTAGGTTGATGTCCTGAACTTACCCAAACTATATATTCTGAATCTACACCAAATTGTATATTATATGCTGGTTTAAGTTGTCCATTTTTCATATGGTCTTCTTTCATTCTCATAAAAGTTGCGTCATTATCCGTTTTAGAATAACTATTTCGTTCACCCATTATATG
>NZ_JAGWCV010000144.1:0-491 GCF_020657735.1 Clostridioides sp. ZZV15-6383
ATTCATATATAAGAATTTTTTACCGATAGGTATGTATGTTATATCCATACAAATTTTTTCTAATGGTTGATTAGCTGTAAATTCACGATTTAATATATTATCATATACCTCAGATGATTTAAACTTGCGTCTATATACTTTCTTTCTAATAATAGATTTAATTCCTAGTTCTTTCATCAACCTATATACTCTCTTATGATTAATAGGGGTATCAAGTATTTTATTTAAATAAGTACAAATTCTTTTTCTACCGTAAGTGCCTCTATATTTTTTATGTATTTCAATTATATAATCCTTAATAATTCTATCTTTGATACCCCTATCGGAAGATTTTTTAGAATAACTTAGCCATTTATAGTAACCGCTTCTTGACACACTTATCAACTTACACATACTAGAAATACTATACTTCCTAGACATAAGTTTAATTGTTTTAAATTTATCGCTTACTTTGACTTGTCCAATAGGGTACTTAACTTTTTTAAGAATTC
>NZ_JAGWCV010000145.1:0-489 GCF_020657735.1 Clostridioides sp. ZZV15-6383
CTTTAGGTAATGTTCTGACCAGTCTAGAAAAGAAATGCAGATTTCTCAGCCTTCCACCATATCCATGAGTACCAGCACACATGTGTACGCTTACACACCTCTGCTCTCCAAGATGGTATCCGGATGTGTGGACAGAGAACCTTTGGAGGTCCTCAGTCTTAGGCGTGACGTCCAGGCCCACCTGGTTGCTGCTTGCCCTGCTGGCATTCATGACTAAACTGTTTTGTTGGACTCATCCTTGATCTGGTCTCCTAGCCGACTAAAAACTTGGTAGCATTCCCTGGTTAATGGAGCTCCAGCTCCGCTCTCAGCAGTGCTGTAGAGTTCCCCACAGCTGTGACATTTCCTACATCCAGCCATCTGGCACAACAGGACACATCCTGCCTCTGCTTCAGAAACACTCCCATCTCAGTAGGCTTCATGGCTAGGCTGACAAGAAAATTTATCACCCAAATCGAGACACTTGCGAGAGTGGCAGGTGTACTATAA
>NZ_JAGWCV010000146.1:0-485 GCF_020657735.1 Clostridioides sp. ZZV15-6383
ACAATGGGCAGGTGGCACTTCTAGTTGAAGATGCCTGAGAAGGACCCCTTGTTCTGTTCTGTCTTATGGATCATCTGCCATTTATGAGGTGAAGAGCCGAAGCTGCCATGATGCAAGTGACTCCACCAGTTCACCTACTCTAGAGCCAGGGCTTCTTACAGAAAAAGACCTCTGCATCTGGGGAGCTTTCTAGATTCTTTTAAAAAGAACTTGATTCTTCTCAAGGTCCCTGGATTCGTGTCCTCTAAGAAAATCATCAGTCTGGATGCTCTGTGTCCTTCCACCTCCCACCATTTACCCCCATCCCTGATTCCCACCTGGGAAGGGAGCGTCTGCTCATTTTTATCTACAGACATTGGGGGGTTGGCTTTAAAAGGGATTCCATGTGAAGCTGAAATGCACTGAGCTTTTCCCAATCACTAGCATTTGGATTGATTTCTCACATCATCATTCTGACTTTCCTTAGGTGTGTAGACGCTCTCAAT
>NZ_JAGWCV010000147.1:0-483 GCF_020657735.1 Clostridioides sp. ZZV15-6383
AGTTTCAACTTCTAATCAAAAAGATGATTCAAGTGGAGTTTCTTAGACAATATGCAAATGCTAAAGGAATAATAGTAGATGAAGTTATTGAAGATTATGGAAGTGGACTAAATTATAATCGTAAAAAATAGAATAAGCTAATTGATAGTTGTATGACTAATGAGGTAAATACAATTATTGTAACTCATAAAGATAGATTCGTTTGATTTGGATAAGACAAATATTTAGTTGTTGCATATATGGATTAAGAAAATACAAGAAAAAGATTAGAGAGGATGAAGAAGTTGAAAAGAGCATACAAAATAGAAATTAATCCTACTACTGAACAAAAATCTAAAATACATCGAACGATTGGTGTTAGTAGATTTATATATAACTTTTATATTGCTCACAATAAAGAAGTTTATGAGAGTAAAGGTGAATTTATAAGCGGTATGGATTTTTCTAAATGGTTAAATAATGAATATATTCCTAATAATCAAG
>NZ_JAGWCV010000148.1:0-482 GCF_020657735.1 Clostridioides sp. ZZV15-6383
GTAAAAATAGCAAAAAACTATTTGCTAATAAAATAATAAATAGGAAATCAAAAACAGGCTATAAAAGTGAAATAACTTGTTATGCTTGTGAAGAATGCCGTGATTGTCAATATAAAAGCAGTTGCATTAAGAGAAGTAACAGTAAGATTCCTCTTGAAAATAGGACTAAAAACTTACAAGTATCTAAGCTATTTCATGAAAAAAGAAAAGAAAACTTAATGAGAATTATAAGCCCGGAGGGGTGTGAACTTAGAATGAATAGAAGTATACAAGCAGAAGGAGCTTTCGCTCAAGTAAAACAAAATATGAAATTTAGAAGATTTTTAAGCCGAGGCAAAGAAAATGTTCTATCAGAATGTATTATTGTAGCGATAGCTCATAACATTTCTAGACTACACAATAAAATAGTAAAAAATAAACGTGGAATATATCTTCATCATTTAAAAAAAGTATTCTAAAATTATTATTTACAATCAAATATT
>NZ_JAGWCV010000149.1:0-477 GCF_020657735.1 Clostridioides sp. ZZV15-6383
TGGAAAAAGCTTATAAGTTTAGAATGTATCCAAATAAAAAACAGCAAGAGTTAATTAACAAAACTTTTGGATGTTGTAGATTTGTATATAATAAGTATCTTGCTAAAAGAATAGAAGTTTATAAAAATGATAGAGAAACTTTTACTTATAAACAGTGTAGTTCTGATTTAACCAATTTAAAAAAAGAATTAAATTGGCTTAAAGAACCTGACAAATTTTCACTACAAAACGCCTTAAGAGATTTAGATAATGCATATAAAAAATTCTTTAAAGAAAAAGCAGGATTTCCTAAATTTAAATCAAAGAAAACTAATAGATTTTCATATAAAACTAACTTTACAAATGGAAATATTATGTATTGTGGTCAACATATAAAACTACCTAAACTTGGTATGGTTAAGATAAGGGATAAACAAGTACCTCAAGGTAGAATACTTAATGCTACTATATCTAAAGAGCCAAGTGGTAGATATTATG
>NZ_JAGWCV010000150.1:0-477 GCF_020657735.1 Clostridioides sp. ZZV15-6383
ATGAGTAGCTAATCAATGCAGGATTCTTCCAAGGGACTTTGAAACCAGAGAGGGAATGCGTTCCCTTCTGTCTCTACGGAATTAGGAAAAGGCGGAACTCGAGAGGCAAAATGGTGGTGGCACTGGCGAGGGTTTTGGGCCTACAATCTGTGATAAGAACCAGCAAACGGCTCTTGCAAGAGACGGAGAATTCTGTCAGTTCTGGTGCGTGTGCCTGCCCAGGTACGCTCAGGCCAGCAGTCTGAGCAGGTTCACCAAGTATCTAACTCAGACTGGGCAGGAGCGAGGCATGGAAGGGGCGGCTGTGTCAGCTGAAGCCAATTTGGAGCTGAAAGCTAGTTTCTTAGATAAGAAATTTGTGTTCTGTAAACTATAAAAAGGGACAGGGAAATCTCATGCCCCTTTCTCCAGGCAGGAGGAGTTGATTCTCTGGTCAGACTTCAAGAAACTTATTAGATCACAATTCCCCATGGGCAG
>NZ_JAGWCV010000151.1:0-473 GCF_020657735.1 Clostridioides sp. ZZV15-6383
CTATAAAAATCTCTTTTTATGGTAAAAAAGCACATGCTGGTATAGAACCTGAAAAAGGTATAAATGCTATATTGGTTGCCTCTCATGCAATAAGCAATATGCATATAGGTAGAATAGATTCTCTGACAACTTCAAACATAGGTAAAATAGAAGGTGGTGGAGCTACAAATATAGTAACTGATAAGGTTACATTGACTGCTGAAATCAGGTCTCATATCCCTGAAACTTTAGAATATGAACTTAATCATATGGAAAAATGTTGTTTAGATGCTGCATCTAAATTTAATACTACTTACACTTTTGAACATAATATGTCTTATCCAAGTTTTGAACTTAGTAGAGACAGTCATGTTTTTAAATTAAGTGAGGAAGCAATAAGACAAGTTGGTGTTGTTCCAAATCCAATGGTAATTGGTGGTGGTAGTGATGCAAATATACTAGCTAATCTTGGATATAACTGTGCTATATTAAGT
>NZ_JAGWCV010000152.1:0-469 GCF_020657735.1 Clostridioides sp. ZZV15-6383
CAATAGATAATCCACATTCACATTTGTACACTCTATCTTTAAGTTTTAAACCTTTATTAACCTCTCCACATTGGCTACAAGTCTTTGATGATGGATACCATCTATCAACTACTCTAAGTTCTATATTGTTTTGTTTGCACTTAGCAGTTAGTTTAGTTTTAAATTCAAAGAACTTTTGACTTGATATAGCCTTTGATAAATGCTTATTTTTCATCATTCCACTAACATTTAAATCTTCAATGGTTATATAGCTTGGTTTTTGCTTTATTACCTGTGATATTGTTTTATTAATATAATCAGTTCTTATATTAGCTAATCTTTGATGAATTTTTTGTACTTTGGCTATCTGTTTTTGGATATTTTGACGAGTAGCTACTCCTTCTTTTATATTTTTATTTCTTACTTTTAAACTCTCATATTTTCTTGAAAGTTTTCTTTGTTCTCTTTTTAATTTCTTTTCAACTTTTTT
>NZ_JAGWCV010000153.1:0-468 GCF_020657735.1 Clostridioides sp. ZZV15-6383
TCTCTTAAGGGCTCTGAGTCCTCTTTCAAAGTTTATGTTATTGCACAGCATACCTAAAGTTCCTGCAGTATCACTGTTTGGAGGCTGCTGGTTCATCTTTTTCACTTCTTGCCGATACATGTTTCTATTCTGGTCCTACATGTCTAAAGGGATAAAACATGTGCGATTTGCAGCTATCACAAATCTGAACACCCTATAATTTAGTTTAGTTTCTGCTGTTAATTCCATTCTCAACTCATGGACTAGCTTTGACTCTTAATTTCATTTATATGAACTCACCTGTTTGGGTTTATTGAGTTATGAGTCTTTGCTAAATCAGTGGTGGATCCAGAGGCAGAGTGGTAAAGTAGTAAAAAGACACAGATTTTAGACTCTGATAAACCTTTACTATCCACTTGTCTTTGCGCTAGGAATTTCACTACTCTAGACATCTCCTTTGGCAACTGTAAAATTTATGTAATAACATCA
>NZ_JAGWCV010000154.1:0-467 GCF_020657735.1 Clostridioides sp. ZZV15-6383
CTCTTGTTCTGTCCTATCTCACACCTGTTGCTTGTTTGTCCACCTTATTGTAGCGGTCACTGTTGGTTGGCTATCCGGCATCCATTCTCTACCATTCTCCAACCCCTTCAGGATGAGTTTTTGATGGAACCCAACCCCACTCAGACATTAGCTTATTTCCAAGTAGTCAGAGGAAGCTGATCCCACCTCCAGCTTCAGAGATGAAATTGATTGGTCTGAGAGTAACCTATTCATTCCTTTTGCCAATAGATCAATTCTGGTCAATGAGATGTTAGAGGAAATCTGAGGAGGAATTTCTCTGGAATATTATCTTTCTCTCTTAAAAGAAAGCCACAGAAAGAAACACCCTATTTCTAGATGTGATGTTTGAAGCTTCTGTAGCCATTTGCCAGCAGCCTGAAAATGAAGCTACTATTCAGGATAGCAGAACAGCAATGATGGCCACGTGGTGCTGCTTATTTATTCAC
>NZ_JAGWCV010000155.1:0-456 GCF_020657735.1 Clostridioides sp. ZZV15-6383
TACAATTCATCAAATGTTAGAAGCGGAGCTTGACGACCATTTAGGTTATGATAGATATGACAATAAGAATAAAAATACTAAAAACTCTAGAAATGGATATAGAAATAAAAATGTTAAATCAGATTTTAGAGAAATAACTTTAAATATTCCAAGAGACCGAAATGGAGATTTTGAACCAAAGGTAATTAGAAATTATGAAAATGATATATCAGGAATAGAGAACCAAGTGATTGGTATGTACTCAAAAGGCATGTACACTCGAGATACATTAAGTCATCTTAAAAGTATTTACGGAATTGATTATCTCATTCACTAATATCTAAAATTATTGATAGAGCTATGCCTTTAGCTCATGAATGGCAAAAGAGACCACTTGATATGATTTATCCAATTGTATTTATGGATGCCATACATTATAAAGTTAGAAGTGAAGATAGAATAATAAAAAAAGCAGCA
>NZ_JAGWCV010000156.1:0-454 GCF_020657735.1 Clostridioides sp. ZZV15-6383
CCCCAACGTTTTGTTGTGAGCATTTTTCCAGGTCATTAACATTTCATAAATGTGTCTTCTCAGGGCTCCAAAACATAGTGCATGCAGGTGCCCATGATGTCCTGAGCCGTCCCTCTGTGGATGGTTTTTCAGGCTGTTTCCAGTCCTTCCCATTTGTAACTATTTAGGCAGGGAGCATCCCTCTCTGGGTGGGGGACTGACAGTCTTTCCAGACAAGCCGGGGCGGTGCGGCAGGAGGAGCCCTCCTGCATCTGGAAACACACCTGTTCCCAGCTGCCAGCCCTAACTGCTTAACAGAATGGGGGTCTCTCCAGGTGTGATGGCTTGGGAATCCGGCATCTCCCCAATTCCCATGTCATTGCGCCATTAACCCCACTCCATGGTTTTGGAGTGGAAGAGTAAGGGCTGCCAAACTGGGGGGCAGGTCACTCCACTCCACCAGGCACATCTGCAC
>NZ_JAGWCV010000157.1:0-453 GCF_020657735.1 Clostridioides sp. ZZV15-6383
TCTCAATCCTGCATGTTTATAAAAAAGTTATCAAACACTTACAGGAATGACAGAATTTTATTTTCCATCAAAAGAAAATCCACGCACAGAAAATTTCTGGATCCAGAATCCATTTCTTTCGTTGAAAGATTGTTTAAATTTAACAATAATTTCGCAGGATAATTGTTGAAACTGGCTCCTGAGGAAGCACTGCAGAAAAAGTTTTTAAAACGTCATTATTTACCTTGCTTTGGATAAAAGTGTGAAAAATAACTATCCTAAGCTTGGTGAAATTTCTTTAACGTCTCTTTGTCCAGTCCTGTCCTATTTCTGTGAGACTAATTTCTGTACAATGGATGTGGTTAGACAAAACACGGAAACAGAGATACGTCGTCTCCTGTGACCAGCATTGTCATGGATCCAACCTCAATATGTAAGGTCTTTATTCAAAACACATGCAATAGTGTGTTAATA
>NZ_JAGWCV010000158.1:0-448 GCF_020657735.1 Clostridioides sp. ZZV15-6383
AAGTATTCTACCTTGAGGTACTTGTTTATCCCTTATCTTAACCATACCAAGTTTAGGTAGTTTTATATGTTGACCACAATACATAATATTTCCATTTGTAAAGTTAGTTTTATATGAAAATCTATTAATTTTCTTTGATTTAAATTTAGGAAATCCTGCCTTTTCTTTAAAGAATTTTTCATATGCGTTTTCTAAATCTTTTAGGGCGTTTTGTAGTGAAAATTTGTCAGGTTCCTTAAGCCATTTTAATTCTTTTTTTAAATTGGTTAAATCAGAACTACACTGTTTATAAGTAAAAGTTTCTTTATCGTTTTTATAAGCATCTATTCTTTTAGCAAGATACTTATTATATACAAATCTACAACATCCAAAAGTTTTGTTAATTAGCTCTTGCTGTTTTTTATTTGGATATATTCTAAACTTATAAGCTTTTTCCACTACTACCACC
>NZ_JAGWCV010000159.1:0-444 GCF_020657735.1 Clostridioides sp. ZZV15-6383
ATCTAGTCAAGTTTGCTCCACGTTGCTGACTGTATTTTTCTACAGCGCCCCATCTCCTCTTCAAAGGCTCCTGTGTGGACCTGAGGCGTCTTCAGTGCTCGTGTGCTCCTTTCTTTCCACATTCATCTCCTTTTTCTTCTCATCGTTGTCATTTGACTTTGGCTTTGTTACTACTCATGACTTCTGGCCGACCCCCATTGAAGAATCCCAATAATGCCAGATGATTTTCCTTTTTTGAACAAAATCCGGCACTAAGTCATTCTCTGTGTCCCATCTCTTCATGGACCATTCAAGCGAAGGTCGTCTTTCCTCTCCTCTGGTTCTCCAGTGTTGTTGTGCTTTTCAATAAGCCTCTTTTCCCATTGACTTGTCCTCAAATGAGAAGAGAGCTCTCTAGACCCTGCATTGATCAAAGATGAGACGTGCAGACAGTGTCCCTCGATG
>NZ_JAGWCV010000160.1:0-434 GCF_020657735.1 Clostridioides sp. ZZV15-6383
TGACCCTTCAGGCCACACCTCCCCAACCCTGATTCCCAGCTGGTTAGGGCCAATTTTCAGTACTCCCAAAACACACTACAAGTACCAAGACTAAAAAGGTCAAGTCTGTTTTAAATGATCTGCTAATACGTCTCCCACATCAGCGGATATCGAGTTCCTTGAGGGAAAGACATTTATGCATCTGTGCACTTACTGCGCCCAGCACAGCACCTACAGAAATATGTGTTCACTGAATGGATGAAGGAGCACTTATGAGTATTGCAGGTGATTCTCAGGAGAGAACTGAGGCACTAAATAGAGCACTGAGAATTTATACTCAATTTATTAGTATAAACTTAACTTACATGGTAAATTGCTATCAAAAGATTATAAATGGAAAGAAACAACTTCACATTAATCAGTAGCAGCAGCATATAGCTTGACCTGCTTAAAAC
>NZ_JAGWCV010000161.1:0-433 GCF_020657735.1 Clostridioides sp. ZZV15-6383
GGAGTTGCAGTCCACTGCCTTACCACTTGGCTATGTCGCCGCCTTTTTGGTGATCTATCCGCGACTCGAACGCGGGACACCCTGATTAAAAGTCAGGTGCTCTACCGACTGAGCTAATAGACCATATGAGTTGGGGTGGATAATGAGAGTCGAACTCACGACCTCCAGAGCCACAATCTGGCGCTCTAACCAACTGAGCTATACCCACCTTATATTGGTCGAGGTGAAGGGACTCGAACCCCCGGCCCCATGGTCCCAAACCATGTGCGCTACCAAACTGCGCTACACCTCGAATTTATATTAATTAATTTAATGTGGTGGGCCATCAGGGACTCGAACCCCAGACCTACCGGTTATGAGCCGGGCGCTCTAACCAACTGAGCTAATGGCCCACATTAAATTTTAGTAGCGGTAATAGGAGTCGAACCTATGA
>NZ_JAGWCV010000162.1:0-432 GCF_020657735.1 Clostridioides sp. ZZV15-6383
CCCTCCATTGTGAATATCTAATTGGATAGAACATTAAGAACATTGCTTACTAATATCCATAGTGGTAAATTGCAAGAGAATCCTGAACTAATGGACAGCAAAAGACAGAGTTTCTAGTTTTCTTGAAAATAGTATGGCATTTTACACTGGCAATGGACTAGTTGTCAGGGCATAAACTAGAAGGTAATACTTTATCGTGCTCATTGGAGAGGTTCATAGTATTTTCAGGTTATTTTCTAATAAATACTTCTCTTTCATATAAATTCTGTCCTAATAGTTATGCTGTTAGAATAAAAAAATGAATAAATATATTAAAGGACCTAGGACTTTCGAAATAATCTGGTTTGCATTTTTGATGATTTATTTGAATATTACCAACTCCATTTCCTGACTCTTCATAGCACTTTTTGAGACACTGCTTCAGACTCTTAC
>NZ_JAGWCV010000163.1:0-429 GCF_020657735.1 Clostridioides sp. ZZV15-6383
TCTTGTTATTATGTTGTTCGTGGAGTCAGCTGGATGAGGTGTTGGTTCTTTTTTTGTGTTTTTGAAGATGATTATGACATACGGGTTTGGGTCTTGTATGTGGGGCTGGGAGATGTGTAAAAAAGGCAGCTACAGGTCCTAGGGGAGCGACAGGAGCAACAGGGGCAAATGGAATAACAGGTCCAACAGGGAATACAGGAGCGACAGGAGCAAATGGAATAACAGGCTCTACAGGTCCAACAGGAAATACAGGAGCAACAGGAGCAAATGGAATAACAGGTCCAACAGGAGACACAGGAGCAGTAGCAGAAACAGGAATAAACTGACCAACAGACCACACAGGGTATACATCAGAGATACACGTAACACTAAACACACACACAAAAACAACAATCGCAACTGTGACCTACATAGACCAAACGAAACAAA
>NZ_JAGWCV010000164.1:0-428 GCF_020657735.1 Clostridioides sp. ZZV15-6383
CTGTCAGAGTGGCCACCATGGGAAGCCCATTGCTCCCCTGGGTGCAAACCTAACACCTACAGAAGAAAATCCAATCCTGCCTGTAACATTTCCATTATCTGACTCCTGCCCACGTCTCCAGCCCCATCGTTCACAGTGGAGGGTGGGTCACTACATTATTTAAGAAAATCCAATTGTGCTATGAAAAATAAGAGAAATGAACAAGGAGGATAGACGAAGGAGCATACAGCTTGTGAGACCTGGTAGCCGCATATCAACTAAATAGAGAGCAAATGTGCTGAGCATAGGAAGGGAAGTAAGGACCAAGTGGGCACTAAATTTTTATGAGGCACAAGTAGTCATGCTACACTTAACATTCATGAGGCAGAGGGGACACTCACTATTCATGTCTTAAGGCAGCCACCCATTGGCGACACCCATTCTGGCCC
>NZ_JAGWCV010000165.1:0-417 GCF_020657735.1 Clostridioides sp. ZZV15-6383
ACATTTGTTAATATTATGATAGGTGATTAATAAATTGTTCACCACAGCATAATATATTAAATATGATAAAATCATTAAAAAGTGTATCAAAAAACAATTAAAGTGAGGTGGTAGTAGTGGAAAAAGCATATAAGTTTAGAATATATCCAAATAAAAAACAGCAAGAGCTAATTAACAAAACTTTTGGATGTTGTAGATTTGTATATAATAAATATCTTGCTAAAAGAATAGAAGTTTATAAAAACGATAAAGAAACTTTTACTTATAAACAGTGTAGTTCTGATTTAACTAATTTAAAAAAAGAATTAAAATGGCTTAAAGAACCTGACAAATTTTCACTACAAAACGCCCTAAAAGATTTAACAAACGCATATGAAAAATTCTTTAAAGAAAAGGCAGGATTTCCTAAATTTAAAT
>NZ_JAGWCV010000166.1:0-404 GCF_020657735.1 Clostridioides sp. ZZV15-6383
TACAGAATCATCTTTTGGAATCATGTAATCAATATTTAGTGGTAATTTAAATTGATAATTATCACCATAAGTAGTATAATCAATTTGTATAGTATTTTGTTTTTGCATACAATTATTATACAAGAATTCCAGTCTCTTTTGAACTTGGGATTTATTTTTTTTATACAAAAAAAGGCGTAGCACTATTTTCTAGTGCGACAGCTCCATCTTATAGTATTGATTAATAGCTAATATGAACTTCGATTTTAAGATGCTGTAATCTGCCATAAAATGAATCACAAAGTTATAAAAAATAATCCTTTCTAACGAGATTTTGAAAGGAGGGTATTTTTGCAGTTACTTTTATCAAATTTTATATAGAATATTCTTAATTATTCATGTAAAATTATCTCAACAGACAAAAT
>NZ_JAGWCV010000167.1:0-403 GCF_020657735.1 Clostridioides sp. ZZV15-6383
AAGTGCTTTTAAGCCATCTTATATTTTTTAGCATTTTTAAGATTAATACTTGCATTTAAATCTCTATCAATAGATAATCCACATTCACATTTGTACACTCTATCTTTAAGTTTTAAACCTTTATTAATCTCTCCACATCGGCTACAAGTCTTTGATGATGGATACCATCTGTCAACTACTCTAAGTTCTATATTATTTTGTTTGCACTTAGCAGTTAGTTTAGTTCTAAATTCAAAAAACCTTTGACTTGATATAGCCTTTGATAAATGCTTATTTTTCATCATTCCAGTAACATTTAAATCTTCAATGGTTATATAGCTTGGTTTTTGCTCTATTACCTGGGATACTGTTTTATTAATATAATCAGTTCTTATATTAGCTAATCTTTGATGAATTTTTTGTA
>NZ_JAGWCV010000168.1:0-388 GCF_020657735.1 Clostridioides sp. ZZV15-6383
CTTCTAATCAAAAAGATGATTTGAAAAATCAAGTGGAGTTTCTTAGACAATATGCAAATGCTAAAGGAATAATAGTAGATGAAGTTATTGAAGAGTATGGAAGTGGACTAAATTATAATCGTAAAAAATGGAATAAGCTAATTGATAGTTGTATGACTAATGAGGTAAATACGATTATTGTAACTCATAAAGATAGATTCGTTCGATTTGGGTATGAATGGTTTGAGAGATTTTTAGGTAAATTCAATGTAGATATTATACTTGTAAATAATGAAAGTCTTTCACCACAAGAAGAATTAGTTCAAGATATAATATCAATACTTCATACTTTTAGTTGTCGCATATGTGGATTAAGAAAATACAAGAAAAAGATTAGAGAGGATGAAGA
>NZ_JAGWCV010000169.1:0-386 GCF_020657735.1 Clostridioides sp. ZZV15-6383
CTACGCCAATTTAATTTTTCTTTAATTCTTTTGTTATTATAATAATAAATATATTCTGTTATAGCTTTCTCTAATTCGTTGAAACTTTTATATGTTTTTCTATAATACATTTCTTGCTTCATTATACTAAAGAAATTTTCCATAGGAGAATTATCAAGGCATGTACCCTTATAGGAATTATATTTACGTGATTTACGAGAAAATGCTATGCATTTAAGTTCTAATTTTCTCATAATACGTCTAACCTTCTTTTGATTAATAACGATACCACTATTTTTTAATGTAGCTGTAATTCGGCGATAGCCATATCTACCATTATGATCTTGAAAAATAGACATGATTTTTTCTTCGATATCTTTATCTGGATTTTCACTATGAAATCTCTT
>NZ_JAGWCV010000170.1:0-384 GCF_020657735.1 Clostridioides sp. ZZV15-6383
TAGCTATATGTTCTTGAAGTCTTGCAACTTTTAATCTTACTTTATTTCTATTTAAACTACCGATTGTCTTTCTCGATAATTCTCTTTGTAATTTAGCAAGTTTGCTTAATGACTTCTGAAGATACTTCGGATTTTCTATAAATTCTCCACGACTTGAGATACAAAATTCTTTAATTCCCAAATCTAAACCTATCTGATTATTAGTATTTTTAAATGCTTCAATATCTACATCAGTACAACATAATGATACATAATAGCTACCACTTGGTTCTTTAGATATAGTAGCATTAAGTATTCTACCTTGAGGTACTTGTTTATCCCTTATCTTAACCATACCAAGTTTAGGTAGTTTTATATGTTGACCACAATACATAATGTTTCCAT
>NZ_JAGWCV010000171.1:0-369 GCF_020657735.1 Clostridioides sp. ZZV15-6383
GAGTCAAAGTCATGTGCCTTACCGACTTGGCTAATCCCCAATATATGTGGTGAGCGCACAGGGATTCGAACCCCGGACACACGCCTTAGAAGGGCGTTGCTCTATCCAGCTGAGCTATGCACCCACATTACAACACAAACATAAAATTTGGAGCGGGAAACGAGATTCGAACTCGCGACTTCAACCTTGGCAAGGTTGCGCTCTACCACTGAACTATTCCCGCTCGTTTATTAAATTAAATAAAAAATGGTGCGGATGAAGGGAGTCGAACCCCCACGCCAATGGCGCTAGATCCTAAGTCTAGTGCGTCTGCCAATTCCGCCACATCCGCGCATGTTTTGGTGGAGGATGGTGGATTCGAACCACCGA
>NZ_JAGWCV010000172.1:0-369 GCF_020657735.1 Clostridioides sp. ZZV15-6383
AATGGTTAAATAATGAATATATTCCTAATAATCAAGATATGAAATGGATTAAAGATGTATCTTCTAAGGCTACAAAACAAGCTATTATGAATGGAGATAAAGCCTTCAAAGATTTCTTTAAAAAAACCAAAGGTTTTCCTAAGTTTAAGAAAAAGAAAAATCAAGATGTTAAAGCATATTTTCCAAAGAATAACAAAACTGATTGGACTATTGAAAGGCATAGGGTCAAAATACCTACTCTCGGTTGGGTAAGACTAAAAGAATTTGGATATATACCAACAAATTCAATAGTTAAAAGTGGTACAGTAAGTCAAAAATCTAATAGATACTATGTATCTATATTAGTTGAGGAAGATGATATTCAAGTAT
>NZ_JAGWCV010000173.1:0-366 GCF_020657735.1 Clostridioides sp. ZZV15-6383
TAGCTATATGTTCTTGAAGTCTTGCAACTTTTAATCTTACTTTATTTCTATTTAAACTACCGATTGTCTTTCTCGATAATTCTCTTTGTAATTTAGCAAGTTTGCTTAATGACTTCTGAAGATACTTAGGATTTTCTATAAATTCTCCACAACTTGAGATACAAAATTCTTTAATTCCCAAATCTAAACCTATCTGATTATTAGTATTTTTAAATGCTTCAATATCTACATCAGTACAACATAATGATACATAATATCTACCACTTGGTTCTTTAGATATAGTAGCATTAAGTATTCTACCTTGAGGTACTTGTTTATCCCTTATCTTAACCATACCAAGTTTAGGTAGTTTTATATGTTGACCAC
>NZ_JAGWCV010000174.1:0-364 GCF_020657735.1 Clostridioides sp. ZZV15-6383
CGAGTTTTATTTTTAAGTGTAAAATTTTCAACAACAATCAAGCGAGGAATAAAATCTAAATTAAACCTCACCTCAAGAGTTTTTATTCCACTTTCCAAATTAATATAAAAGTTTTCATAATCATTTTGAGTAAAGGTATAAGTACCCTTAGCCCACTTTTTTCTTTGACTAAGTTGATTGGTCAATTCTGTTATCTTATTTTGTAACTCCTCAACGCTAGCATCTGCTGAACTAAATGCTATACCTATCATTTCTCCTATTTCTACTAATGTGTTATTTAATGTAGCATTTATATTTTTTAATGCTAATTTATTAATAATATGTGTTTTCCCATTTAAAAAACTATCTTTTATTATTGATACAG
>NZ_JAGWCV010000175.1:0-363 GCF_020657735.1 Clostridioides sp. ZZV15-6383
CAAACTTGCTAAATTACAAAGAGAATTATCGAGAAAAACAATCGGTAGTTTAAATAGAAATAAAGCAAGGTTAAAAGTTGCAAGACTTCAAGAACATATAGCTAATCAAAGAAAGGATTTTCTACAAAAATTATCTACTAAATTAATAAAAGAGAACGATATTATTTGCATAGAAGATTTACAAGTAAAGAATATGATTAGAAATCGTAAACTATCTCGCTTAATTTCTGATGTATCATGGTCAGAGTTTATTCGTCAATTAGAATACAAGGCTAATTGGTATGGTAGACAAATTGTAAAGGTAGGTAAATTTTTTGCAAGTTCACAAATATGCAATAAATGTGGATACAAAAACGAGGAAGT
>NZ_JAGWCV010000176.1:0-362 GCF_020657735.1 Clostridioides sp. ZZV15-6383
AGAGTAAAGGTGAATTTATAAGCGGTATGGATTTTTCTAAATGGTTAAATAATGAATATATTCCTAATAATCAAGATATGAAATGGATTAAAGATGTATCTTCTAAAGCTACAAAACAAGCTATTATGAATGGAGATAAAGCCTTCAAAGATTTCTTTAAAAAAACTAAAGGTTTTCCTAAGTTCAAGAAAAAGAAAAATCAAGATGTTAAAGCGTATTTTCCAAAGAATAACAGAACTGATTGGACTATTGAAAGGCATAGGGTCAAAATACCTACTCTTGGTTGGGTAAGACTAAAAGAATTTGGATATATACCAACAAATTCAATAGTTAAAAGTGGTACAGTAAGTCAAAAATCTAAT
>NZ_JAGWCV010000177.1:0-359 GCF_020657735.1 Clostridioides sp. ZZV15-6383
CTTCCTCGTTTTTATACCCACATTTATTGCATATTTGTGAACTTGCAAAGAATTTACCTACCTTTACAATTTGTCTACCATACCAATTAGCCTTGTATTCTAATTGACGAATAAATTCTGACCATGATACATCTGAAATTAAGCGAGATAGTTTACGATTTCTAATCATATTCTTTACTTGTAAATCTTCTATGCAAATAATATCATTCTCTTTTATTAATTTAGTAGATAATTTTTGTAGAAAATCATTTCTTTGATTAGCTATATGTTCTTGAAGTCTTGCAACTTTTAATCTTGCTTTATTCCTATTTAAACTACCGATTGTCTTTCTCGATAATTCTCTTTGTAATTTAGCAAGT
>NZ_JAGWCV010000178.1:0-351 GCF_020657735.1 Clostridioides sp. ZZV15-6383
GCCCGAAGCCGATTATCTAACCTTTTGGAAGAAGTCGTCGAAGGTGGAATCAATAACTGGGGTGAAGTCGTAACAAGGTAGCCGTATCGGAAGGTGCGGCTGGATCACCTCCTTTCTAAGGAGAATTGCCTACTGTTTAATTTTGAGGGTTCGTTTTTACGAATACTCAAAATAGCACTTTGAGCAACGGGATTTATCCGTTGGCGACGTGCGTTAGCACCTTAAAAACTGCATATATATATTTAGTGATATGACATCTAATTTGTAATATATAAAGCTGATAACTTTTTAAAATTATCGAAGTTGATAGCTTCTAATCTATCAAACCTTTTTAACTGGTCAAGTTATTAA
>NZ_JAGWCV010000179.1:0-350 GCF_020657735.1 Clostridioides sp. ZZV15-6383
TTCTAAGGCGTGTGTCCGGGGTTCGAATCCCTGTGCGCTCACCACATATATTGGGGATTAGCCAAGTCGGTAAGGCACATGACTTTGACTCATGTATGCGTAGGTTCGAGTCCTGCATCCCCAGCCATTAAAATTAGGTTCATTAGCTCAGCTGGCAGAGTACCTGACTCTTAATCAGGGTGTCCCGAGTTCGATCCTAGGATGAATCATTGTGAAGTAGAATATGGAGAGGTGTCCGAGTGGTTTAAGGAGCTGGTCTTGAAAACCAGTGACTTCGAAAGGGGCCGTGGGTTCGAATCCCACCCTCTCCGCCAAATGCCCAGATAGCTCAGTCGGTAGAGCAGGGGACT
>NZ_JAGWCV010000180.1:0-347 GCF_020657735.1 Clostridioides sp. ZZV15-6383
TATATTACAAATTAGATGTCATATCACTAAATATATATATGCAGTTTTCAAAGTGCTAACGCACATCGTCAACGAACAACCTTCGTATACACTCAGATTATTCCGTTACTTAAAGTGCTAACGCACGCCGCCAACGAATAAATTCCGTTGCTTAAAGTGCTAACGCACGTCGCCAACAAACAAACTTCACATGCGTTCAGTTTATTCTGTTGCTTAAAGTGCTAACGCACAAAGCTTGTATAAAGTTAAGCTATAAGTGCATTGTAAGAGTCTACTAGATAAATCAAAGATTTAGATAATATACTCTTAAATGGTGGAGATGAGGAGAGTCGAACTCCTGACCCCTT
>NZ_JAGWCV010000181.1:0-345 GCF_020657735.1 Clostridioides sp. ZZV15-6383
GATAGACTTTGATTTAGTAACTTTTATTAATAATCTATTGTAACTTTCCATTGAATTTGTAGTATATATCAATCTTCTTATCTCTTGAGGATATTTAAAATATGTTGCTAGTTCATTCCAATTGCTTAGCCAACTTCTTAATGCTATCGCATATTGATTATCCCATTTTTCCTCTAAGAGCAATAGCTCACTTAACGCTACCTCTTCTGTAATTGCATCATATACTTTCTTTAAATCTTTTGCAAATTCTTTTCTATTTTTATATGATACGTAATTTAAAATATTTCTAATTTGATGCACAACATATCTTTGTATTTCAGTATCAAGAAATACTGCTTTAATCGC
>NZ_JAGWCV010000182.1:0-337 GCF_020657735.1 Clostridioides sp. ZZV15-6383
CCCTGCACCCTTAATAACTTGACCAGTTAAAAAGGTTTGATAGATTAGAAGCTATCAACTTCGATAATTTTAAAAAGTTATCAGCTTTATATATTACAAATTAGATGTCATATCACTAAATATATATGCAGTTTTCAAAGTGCTAACGCACGTCGCCAACAAACAAACTTCACATGCGTTCAGTTTATTCTGTTGCTTAAAGTGCTAACACACGTCGCCAACGGATAAATCCCGTTGCTCAAAGTGCTATTTTGAGTATTCGTAAAAACGAACCCTCAAAATTAAACAGTAGGCAATTCTCCTTAGAAAGGAGGTGATCCAGCCGCACCTTCCGATA
>NZ_JAGWCV010000183.1:0-332 GCF_020657735.1 Clostridioides sp. ZZV15-6383
AATTATATCAACTCCATTAGCAACTACATATAATGCACCAATACTTTTAGTTGAAAAAAATAATGTTCCTGCTAGTGTAAAATCAGAATTAAAGCGTCTAAACCCTAAAGATGTAATTATAATTGGAGATGAGAATTCTATTTCTAAAACTACTGCTAATCAAATTAAATCGACTGTAAATACTAGTCAAACACGTCTAAATGGTTCTAATAGATATGAAACATCTCTATTGATAGCAAAAGAAATAGATAAAAATCACGATGTAGAGAAAGTGTACATAACAAATGCTAATGGTGGAGAAGTAGATGCACTTACTATAGCAGCAAAAGCAG
>NZ_JAGWCV010000184.1:0-328 GCF_020657735.1 Clostridioides sp. ZZV15-6383
TTTCTATTTTTATATGATACGTAATTTAAAATATTTCTAATTTGATGCACAACATATCTTTGTATTTCAGTATCAAGAAATACTGCTTTAATCGCATCAGAAAATCCAACTAGTCAGTCTAAAGAAGTTATTAATATACCCTTAACTCCTCTGCGTCTAATATCTGTAAACACCTCTAATCAATACTTTGAACTTTCATTTCCTCCAATCCATATTCCTAAACCTCCTTTAGCCCTTCTAAGTTAATACCTATAGCTATATATGCTGCTTTTTTTATTATTCTATCTTCACTTCTAACTTTATAATGTATGGCATCCATAAATACAAT
>NZ_JAGWCV010000185.1:0-323 GCF_020657735.1 Clostridioides sp. ZZV15-6383
TTTGGATCTGTAGTATCAATTAAATATATTAATTCAGATTTAAAATGACTGAAAAAACTTTCTATAGGAGCATTATCCCAGCAGTTGCCCCTTCGGGACATAGATTGTATAATACCATTATCCTTAACCCTTTTAGAGTAAGGTCTACTTGTATATTGTGAACCTTGATCTGTATGTAAAATACAATCTTTAGCTAAATTCATATATAAGAATTTTTTACCGATAGGTATGTATGTTATATCCATACAAATTTTTTCTAATGGTTGATTAGCTGTAAATTCACGATTTAATATATTATCATATACCTCAGATGATTTAAACTT
>NZ_JAGWCV010000186.1:0-314 GCF_020657735.1 Clostridioides sp. ZZV15-6383
TTGATTTAAATTTAGGAAATCCTGCCTTTTCTTTAAAGAATTTTTCATATGCGTTTTCTAAATCTTTTAGGGCGTTTTGTAGTGAAAATTTGTCAGGTTCTTTAAGCCACTTTAATTCTTTTTTTAAGTTGGTCAAATCAGAACTACACTGTTTATAAGTAAAAGTTTCTTTATCGTTTTTATAAGTATCTATTCTTTTAGCAAGATACTTATTATATACAAATCTACAACATCCAAAAGTTTTGTTAATTAGCTCTTGCTGTTTTTTATTTGGATATATTCTAAACTTATAAGCTTTTTCCACTACTACCACC
>NZ_JAGWCV010000187.1:0-312 GCF_020657735.1 Clostridioides sp. ZZV15-6383
ACCATGACACATCAGAAATTAAGCGAGATAGTTTATGATTTCTAATCATATTCTTTACTTGTAAATCTTCTATGCAAATAATATCGTTCTCTTTTATTAATTTAGTAGATAGTTTTTGTAGAAAATCATTTCTTTGATTAGCTATATGTTCTTGAAGTCCTGCAACTTTTAATCTTGCTTTATTCCTATTTAAACTACCGATTGTTTTTCTCGATAATTCTCTTTGTAATTTAGAAAGTTTTCTTAATGACTTCTTAAGATACTTAGGATTTTCTATAAATTCTCCACAACTTGAGATACAAAATTCTTTAA
>NZ_JAGWCV010000188.1:0-308 GCF_020657735.1 Clostridioides sp. ZZV15-6383
TTTGATAGATTAGAAGCTATCAACTTCGATAATTTTAAAAAGTTATCAGCTTTATATATTACAAATTAGATGTCATATCACTAAATATATATATGCAGTTTTTAAGGTGCTAACGCACGTCGCCAACAAACAAACTTCACATGCGTTCAGTTTATTCTGTTGCTTAAGGTGCTAACGCACATCGCCAACGGATAAATCCCGTTGCTCAAAGTGCTATTTTGAGTATTCGTAAAAACGAACCCTCAAAATTAAACAGTAGGCAATTCTCCTTAGAAAGGAGGTGATCCAGCCGCACCTTCCGATACGGC
>NZ_JAGWCV010000189.1:0-305 GCF_020657735.1 Clostridioides sp. ZZV15-6383
TTATAAGTGCCGAAGACCGGAATCGAACCGGTACGAGAGGTAAGTCCCGCAGGATTTTAAGTCCTGTGCGTCTGCCAGTTCCGCCACTTCGGCTTTTTTGGCTCCAAGGGTGGGGCTCGAACCCACAGCCTACCGGTTAACAGCCGGTTGCTCCACCATTGAGCTACCTTGGAATATTTTGGAGGCGACACCCAGATTCGAACTGGGGATCAAGGAGTTGCAGTCCACTGCCTTACCACTTGGCTATGTCGCCGCCTTTTTGGTGATCTATCCGCGACTCGAACGCGGGACACCCTGATTAAAAG
>NZ_JAGWCV010000190.1:0-303 GCF_020657735.1 Clostridioides sp. ZZV15-6383
TACCACTTTTAACTATTGAATTTGTTGGTATATATCCAAATTCTTTTAGTCTTACCCAACCAAGAGTAGGTATTTTGACCCTATGCCTTTCAATAGTCCAATCAGTTTTGTTATTCTTTGGAAAATATGCTTTAACATCTTGATTTTTCTTTTTCTTAAACTTAGGAAAACCTTTAGTTTTTTTAAAGAAATCTTTGAAGGCTTTATCTCCATTCATAATAGCTTGTTTTGTAGCCTTAGAAGATACATCTTTAATCCATTTCATATCTTGATTATTAGGAATATATTCATTATTTAACCATT
>NZ_JAGWCV010000191.1:0-302 GCF_020657735.1 Clostridioides sp. ZZV15-6383
AGATTTTTGACTTACTGTACCACTTTTAACTATTGAATTTGTTGGTATATATCCAAATTCTTTTAGTCTTACCCAACCAAGAGTAGGTATTTTGACCCTATGCCTTTCAATAGTCCAATCAGTTTTGCTATTCTTTGGAAAATATGCTTTAACATCTTGATTTTTCTTTTTCTTAAACTTAGGAAAACCTTTAGTTTTTTTAAAGAAATCTTTGAAGGCTTTATCTCCATTCATAATAGCTTGTTTTGTAGCTTTAGAAGATACATCTTTAATCCATTTCATATCTTGATTATTAGGAATAT
>NZ_JAGWCV010000192.1:0-302 GCF_020657735.1 Clostridioides sp. ZZV15-6383
TTGATTTAAATTTAGGAAATCCTGCCTTTTCTTTAAAGAATTTTTCATATGCGTTTTCTAAATCTTTTAGGGCGTTTTGTAGTGAAAATTTGTCAGGTTCTTTAAGCCACTTTAATTCTTTTTTTAAATTGGTCAAATCAGAACTACACTGTTTATAAGTAAAAGTTTCTTTATCGTTTTTATAAACATCTATTCTTTTAGCAAGATATTTATTATATACAAATCTACAACATCCAAAAGTTTTGTTAATTAGCTCTTGCTGTTTTTTATTTGGATATATTCTAAACTTATAAGCTTTTTCC
>NZ_JAGWCV010000193.1:0-301 GCF_020657735.1 Clostridioides sp. ZZV15-6383
TTTAATTTGATATTTTCTACTTCAAATGCTGTGTTTATTATCTCAGAATCTCTATTTTTATTTTCTTCTTTTAACATACTTAATTCTTTTTCTAATGCTTGTAATCTCTTTTGTTCATCTGTCAAAATGATTGGTATATCTCTTATAACAAGTTCTTTTGTGATTGGATTTATTGACTCTATATACTGTTTACTATAGTCTATACTTCCAAATTCAACATCTAAGTAATGTAACTCTGTTATTGCATCATGTTCTAAAACATTACCTGTTGCTTCTCCTGTTTGGAATATTATTTTCCCGT
>NZ_JAGWCV010000194.1:0-298 GCF_020657735.1 Clostridioides sp. ZZV15-6383
AAGAGAACAAGAATTAGAATATGAAAACCAACTTTTAAAAGCGGAGCTTGCATTTCTAAAAAAGCTGCGTGCTTCAGGGATGAATGTTCCCGAAAGGTTAAAAACCAATACGAAGCAAAAGTAATTTATGATCTTCGTAAGGAATTTAAACTCTCTATTCTTCTTGAAGCTACTAAATTTCCTAAATCAACATATATGTATTGGCAAAAGAGATTTCATAGTGAAAATCCAGATAAAGATATCGAAGAAAAAATCATGTCTATTTTTCAAGATCATAATGGTAGATATGGCTATCGCC
>NZ_JAGWCV010000195.1:0-295 GCF_020657735.1 Clostridioides sp. ZZV15-6383
GGGGGTAACCCCCGACACCTAGTACTCATCGTTTACAGCGTGGACTACCAGGGTATCTAATCCTGTTTGCTCCCCACGCTTTCGTGCCTCAGCGTCAGTTACAGTCCAGAGAGCCGCCTTCGCAACTGGTGTTCCTCCTAATATCTACGCATTTCACCGCTACACTAGGAATTCCACTCTCCTCTCCTGCACTCAAGTCTCCCAGTTTCAAGAGCTTACTACGGTTGAGCCGTAGCCTTTCACTCCTGACTTGAAAGACCGCCTACGCACCCTTT
Source organism: Clostridioides sp. ZZV15-6383 (assembly GCF_020657735.1). NCBI lineage: Bacteria > Bacillati > Bacillota > Clostridia > Peptostreptococcales > Peptostreptococcaceae > Clostridioides > Clostridioides sp. ZZV15-6383. The sequence goes on from NZ_JAGWCV010000195.1 coordinate 276, forward strand.
ACGCCCAGTAAATCCGGATA
>NZ_JAGWCV010000196.1:0-294 GCF_020657735.1 Clostridioides sp. ZZV15-6383
TGCCAAGGCATCCGCCCTGCACCCTTAATAACTTGACCAGTTAAAAAGGTTTGATAGATTAGAAGCTATCAACTTCGATAATTTTAAAAAGTTATCAGCTTTATATATTACAAATTAGATGTCATATTACTAAATATATATATGCAGTTTTTAAGGTGCTAACGCACGTCGCCAACAAACAAACTTCACATGCGTTCAGTTTATTCTGTTGCTTAAGGTGCTAACGCACATCGTCAACAGATAAATCCCGTTGTTCAAAGTGCTATTTTGAGTATTCGTAAAAACGAACCCTCA
>NZ_JAGWCV010000197.1:0-292 GCF_020657735.1 Clostridioides sp. ZZV15-6383
GGAACAGATGGCTCGCTTGGTTCTAAGAGTAGAGGGTTTGGTATAGATTATACAATAACAAATGAAGATAGTTACACATACACAGTAAAAGCATATTTAAATGATGTTTTGTTTGATACGAAGCAAGCGGTAAAAGATACTCAATATACTATAAATGTGCCTGACTCCCTTGTCTTGTCACTTCAATTAAACTCTACTAATAAGATTAAAATAGAAGTTACAGGTGGCTATGGGGTATCTGCTATTTATAGAAATTATACATTTACAAAATCTAATAATGCACCAAGCATAA
>NZ_JAGWCV010000198.1:0-286 GCF_020657735.1 Clostridioides sp. ZZV15-6383
TAAAAGTGAAATAACTTGTTATGCTTGTGAAGAATGCCGTGATTGTCAATATAAAAGCAGTTGCATTAAGAGAAGTAACAGTAAGATTCCTCTTGAAAATAGGACTAAAAACTTACAAGTATCTAAGCTATTTCATGAAAAAAGAAAAGAAAACTTAATGAGAATTATAAGCCCGGAGGGGTGTGAACTTAGAATGAATAGAAGTATACAAGCAGAAGGAGCTTTCGCTCAAGTAAAACAAAATATGAAATTTAGAAGATTTTTAAGCCGAGGCAAAGAAAATGTT
>NZ_JAGWCV010000199.1:0-285 GCF_020657735.1 Clostridioides sp. ZZV15-6383
CTCAGTTCTTAGGATTCTCAGATGTAAATATGGGTATAGGAACTTTGGTTCTTGGAATTGCTTCTATCATAATTGGTATTACACTATTTAAGAAATTTACTTTTATCAAAGATACTACTGCAATAATTGTTGGTTCTTTTATATACCAATTCACTATCTACTTTGCAATGAGTTTAGGAATGTTATCGACTGACTTAAAATTAATAACTGCTATAGTTATAATAGCTTTCTTAGCTACTGGTAACTTAAACATTTCACTAAAAAAAACAAATGCAAAGCTAGTAC
>NZ_JAGWCV010000200.1:0-284 GCF_020657735.1 Clostridioides sp. ZZV15-6383
AATCTTAACTTTTATCATTTTTGAGGTTGTCGTTCACATAAGTTCGCTACTACCTATGCAGTTCTCTTATGAACTTCTTACACTTTCATGCAAGCACAGACTATATCTTATCCTTCGGCATTATCCGCTAAGGTCTACCCACTTCCACTACCAATAGCTTGTAGTGTACTTCCCTCAAGAGGAATAGTCGTTGAAGTTTCTCCTATTCGGAGTTTACCTGCTGATTGCCCATTTTAAAGTACTTAGGATTTAACCTTATACCATCTAACCAATTTTTTCTACTT
>NZ_JAGWCV010000201.1:0-284 GCF_020657735.1 Clostridioides sp. ZZV15-6383
GTCTAAAAGGACTTTACAGATAAATACAAAAGCCAAGGCTAAAACTATAGGAGATATTTCTCCATTGAATAAATGCTTAAAGCTAAATAGAGGAATATTTGATTTTCCCATTATTCTTAAGTTGATAGAGTACAACATTCCCATAACTAAAATACCAGAAAGTAAGTTTGATATCTTAAACTTAATGTGAAGAATTCCAGTAACAAGACCAGCAGTGCAACCACATAAGATAGCCATTAAAGTTGCTACTATAGGAGAAATACCATTAGTAAGAGAAAATGCTA
>NZ_JAGWCV010000202.1:0-282 GCF_020657735.1 Clostridioides sp. ZZV15-6383
GAGTTGATATAATTCCATCAATACTTACATCTCCATTTATTATAACTACCTTGTCTGAACCATTTTTCCAACCCTCTTTACTTATTTTAACTGCTGTTTCATATCTATCACTTCCTGTAAGTTCTGTGATAGGTGCAGAAGTCTTTCTCAAATACTTATTTACATCTTTTCTTGAAGTTATATCTTCAATTATACATTCCTGTGTTACATTGTAGTCTTTTAAATTTAATCCCATCTTTTCTAGGTCCTGTTTATTTAAAGTTTTAGGATTATTTTCACTGT
>NZ_JAGWCV010000203.1:0-281 GCF_020657735.1 Clostridioides sp. ZZV15-6383
CATACCAATTAGCCTTGTATTCTAATTGACGAATAAACTCTGACCATGATACATCAGAAATTAAGCGAGATAGTTTACGATTTCTAATCATATTCTTTACTTGTAAATCTTCTATGCAAATAATATCATTCTCTTTTATTAGTTTAGTAGATAGTTTTTGTAGAAAATCCTTTCTTTGATTAGCTATATGTTCTTGAAGTCTTGCAACTTTTAACCTTGCTTTATTTCTATTTAAACTACCGATTGTTTTTCTCGATAATTCTCTTTGTAATTTAGCAAGT
>NZ_JAGWCV010000204.1:0-274 GCF_020657735.1 Clostridioides sp. ZZV15-6383
GGAATAAAGCAAGATTAAAAGTTGCAAGACTTCAAGAACATATAGCTAATCAAAGAAATGATTTTCTACAAAAACTATCTACTAAACTAATAAAAGAGAACGATATTATTTGCATAGAAGATTTACAGAGGATATGATTAAAAATCGTAAACTATCTCGCTTAATTTCTGATGTGTCATGGTCAGAATTTATTCGTCAATTAGAATACAAGGCTAATTGGTATGGTAGACAAATTGTAAAGGTAGGTAAATTCTTTGCAAGTTCACAAATATGC
>NZ_JAGWCV010000205.1:0-273 GCF_020657735.1 Clostridioides sp. ZZV15-6383
ATGCATATAATACATTAGGAGAGGATGGTCTAAAAATAAAAAATAAAAATACTTTATATACTATACAGTTCAAGCTAGATGTTATAAACTATATGATAACAACTAAATCTAGTGCACAAGAAGTCGCTAACCATTTTGGAATGAACAATAGTACACTTATAGCAACATGGAAACAAAAACTTTTGTATGGTGGTGTCGATGCCTTGTCTAAAACGAAAGGAAGACCATCAATGAATAAAAGCAAAAAAACTAAAGAAGAAAAAAATAAATTAA
>NZ_JAGWCV010000206.1:0-272 GCF_020657735.1 Clostridioides sp. ZZV15-6383
TCTAAATCTGATACTATGAATTTTACTTGTGTACTATTAAATTCATTTACTGTTATTTGAGGTAAATTATTACTCCTAGTAAATGTATATGTTCTTGTTGTACTAGCTCCGTTATTATCTGTAGCAATAATACTTATTGTATTATTAGAACCAATTGGAAGAGCTAATACTCTTTCATCTGTTAACGTAATTTCCTTTTCTCTATTTTTCTCTATATTTGTGATATTTTCTAAAATAGTAGAATTAAGTTTAGTAACAACATTTACTGTATC
>NZ_JAGWCV010000207.1:0-265 GCF_020657735.1 Clostridioides sp. ZZV15-6383
ACTTCTTAAGATACTTAGGATTTTCTATAAATTCTCCACAACTTGAGATACAAAATTCTTTAATTCCTAAATCTAAACCTATCTGATTATTAGTATTTTCAAATGCTTCAATATCTACATCAGTACAGCATAATGATACATAATATCTACCACTTGGTTCTTTAGATATAGTAGCATTAAGTATTCTACCTTGAGGTACTTGTTTATCCCTTATCTTAACCATACCAAGTTTAGGTAGTTTTATATGTTGACCACAATACATAAT
>NZ_JAGWCV010000208.1:0-255 GCF_020657735.1 Clostridioides sp. ZZV15-6383
GGCCTTAGGATACTCTCCTCACCCACCTGTGTCGGTTTGCGGTACGGGTACCTTTAACCTCGATAGAGACTTTTCTTGACAGTGTGAAATCAGCTACTTCGCTACTAAATTTCGCTCCCCATCACATCCTAGCATTATCAAAGCGGATTTACCTACTTTGACTGCCTCAATGCTTGGGCACACATAACCAACAGTGTGCTTAGCTTATCCTACTGTGTCATCCCATCTCTCAAACGGTTATCGGTAGTACAGGAA
>NZ_JAGWCV010000211.1:0-255 GCF_020657735.1 Clostridioides sp. ZZV15-6383
GGCCTTAGGATACTCTCCTCACCCACCTGTGTCGGTTTGCGGTACGGGTACCTTTAACCTCGATAGAGACTTTTCTTGACAGTGTGAAATCAGCTACTTCGCTACTAAATTTCGCTCCCCATCACATACTAGCATTATCAAAGCGGATTTACCTACTTTGACTGCCTCAATGCTTGGGCACACATAACCAACAGTGTGCTTAGCTTATCCTACTGTGTCATCCCATCTCTCAAACGGTTATCGGTAGTACAGGAA
>NZ_JAGWCV010000212.1:0-255 GCF_020657735.1 Clostridioides sp. ZZV15-6383
ATAGCTTTTTTCCAAACAAAAGTATATCTATTAGCAGATGACTCTATTTTTGTACCATCAATAAATAGAGTGTCCTTTGAAATCTCCTTATTATCTCCAAGAAAATTTGTAAACTGTGCAATCAAATTGTTGCTTATTGGTGAAAAATGAATACTACGAAATCTTGCAATTGTTGAATGGTCTGGAGCGGAGGCTCCGCCTAGCAGATACATAAAGTTAATATCTCTTTTGCATGCTTTCTCTATTTCTCTTGAA
>NZ_JAGWCV010000213.1:0-255 GCF_020657735.1 Clostridioides sp. ZZV15-6383
TCTTGAAAACCAGTGACTTCGAAAGGGGCCGTGGGTTCGAATCCCACCCTCTCCGCCAAATGCCCAGATAGCTCAGTCGGTAGAGCAGGGGACTGAAAATCCCCGTGTCGGTGGTTCGATTCCGCCTTTGGGCACCAGAATATGGCGGTATAGCTTAGTTGGCTAGAGCGTTCGGTTCATACCCGAAAGGTCATAGGTTCGACTCCTATTACCGCTACTAAAATTTAATGTGGGCCATTAGCTCAGTTGGTTAGA
>NZ_JAGWCV010000214.1:0-255 GCF_020657735.1 Clostridioides sp. ZZV15-6383
TATCATTTCCATAAACTTTATTTATTTTATCACTGTCCTTTCCAGAGCATCTATCTTTTTTAAAAAATTATTTTCCATTTCAAGATATTTGATTCTCGCTTTTGCTCGTTTTAACTCATCTTTTATACTTGTTTTCTTTTTTAGATTTAATTCTCTACTTGATTTAGATACAAGAGAGGCTTCGCCTTGTTTTAAGTAGATTTTTCTCCATCTTCTAAGACAATCTTTTGGTTTATCAAATCCTATTATTTTTAA
>NZ_JAGWCV010000215.1:0-255 GCF_020657735.1 Clostridioides sp. ZZV15-6383
TAGTAGACTCTTACAATGCACTTATAGCTTAACTTTATACAAGCTTTGTGCGTTAGCGCTTTAAGCAACAGAATAAACTGAACGTATGTGAAGTTTGTTTGTTGGCGACGTGCGTTAGCACTTTAAGCAACGGAATAATCTGAGTGTATACGAAGGTTGTTCGTTGACGATGTGCGTTAGCACTTTGAAAACTGCATATATATATTTAGTGATATGACATCTAATTTGTAATATATAAAGCTGATAACTTTTTAA
>NZ_JAGWCV010000216.1:0-255 GCF_020657735.1 Clostridioides sp. ZZV15-6383
AGATTTAAAGAAAGTATATGCTGCTCTTACAGAAGAGGTGGCATTAAGTGAGCTATCGCTCTTAGAGGAAAAATGGGGCAATCAATATGCGATAGCATTAAGAAGTTGGCGAAGCAATTGGAATGAACTAGCAACATACTTTAAATATCCTCAAGAGATAAGAACATTGATATATACTACAAATTCAATGGAAAGTTACAATAGATTATTAAGAAAAGTTACTAAATCGAAGTCTATTTTTCCTTCAGATGATTC
>NZ_JAGWCV010000217.1:0-267 GCF_020657735.1 Clostridioides sp. ZZV15-6383
GCTAAAATGATGAATAATATATCTGACTTCATATTAAAATGTGAGATAGATTTTGGTATTAAAATAATTTATAAGGATAAAATCAAAATCTATCATTTAAAGAAACTTTTAAAGAAACTTTTAAAGAAACTAAAAAAAACATCAAAAGAATCAAATATAATATTTGTTCATGGAAAAGGAAAGAAAAAATCTATCATTCAAAAATCTATAGAGCAATTAAATAATTATATTGATAGATTGAAAAAATATACTAAAGACCTTCATATA
>NZ_JAGWCV010000218.1:0-255 GCF_020657735.1 Clostridioides sp. ZZV15-6383
CTTAACGGATAATGCCGAAGGATAAGATATAGTCTGTGCTTGCATGAAAGTGTAAGAAGTTCATAAGAGAACTGCATAGGTAGTAGCGAACTTATGTGAACGACAACCTCAAAAATGATAAAAGTTAGGACTTACGGTTCTTAAATATGTTATTTAAAATTAAATATAAAACCTTCTAAATAATTGTTTTAAATAATTACATTTGTTAATATTATGATAGGTGATTAATAAATTGTTCACCACAGCATAATATAT
>NZ_JAGWCV010000219.1:0-255 GCF_020657735.1 Clostridioides sp. ZZV15-6383
AAATTACTTTTGCTTCGTATTGGTTTTTAACCTTTCGGGAACATTCATCCCTGAAGCACGCAGCTTTTTTAGAAATGCAAGCTCCGCTTTTAAAAGTTGGTTTTCATATTCTAATTCTTGTTCTCTTGTTAATTTATTTTTTTCTTCTTTAGTTTTTTTGCTTTTATTCATTGATGGTCTTCCTTTCGTTTTAGACAAGGCATCGACACCACCATACAAAAGTTTTTGTTTCCATGTTGCTATAAGTGTACTATT
>NZ_JAGWCV010000220.1:0-255 GCF_020657735.1 Clostridioides sp. ZZV15-6383
TGAGGGTTCGTTTTTACGAATACTCAAAATAGCACTTTGAACAACGGGATTTATCTGTTGACGATGTGCGTTAGCACCTTAAGCAACAGAATAAACTGAACGCATGTGAAGTTTGTTTGTTGGCGACATGCGTTAGCACCTTAAAAACTGCATATATATATTTAGTGATATGACATCTAATTTGTAATATATAAAGCTGATAACTTTTTAAAATTATCGAAGTTGATAGCTTCTAATCTATCAAACCTTTTTAAC
>NZ_JAGWCV010000221.1:0-255 GCF_020657735.1 Clostridioides sp. ZZV15-6383
TATCATTTCCATAAACTTTATTTATTTTATCACTGTCCTTTCCAGAGCATCTATCTTTTTTAAAAAATTATTTTCCATTTCAAGATATTTGATTCTCGCTTTTGCTCGTTTTAACTCATCTTTTATATTTGTTTTCTTTTTTAGATTTAATTCTCTACTTGATTTAGATACAAGAGAGGCTTCGCCTTGTTTTAAGTAGATTTTTCTCCATCTTCTAAGACAATCTTTTGGTTTATCAAATCCTATTATTTTTAA
>NZ_JAGWCV010000222.1:0-255 GCF_020657735.1 Clostridioides sp. ZZV15-6383
TATTTCTAAAAACAGCTCTTGGGTACACTTTAAAAGGTGTTGGTGATAACTCTCAAATGATTAAATCTTTGGGTATAAATATTGGTTCTATAAAAATACTAGGACTTATGATTTCAAATGGACTTATTGCTTTATCTGGTAGTCTTATGGCTCAGTTCTTAGGATTCTCAGATGTAAATATGGGTATAGGAACTTTGGTTCTTGGAATTGCTTCTATCATAATTGGTATTACACTATTTAAGAAATTTACTTTTA
>NZ_JAGWCV010000223.1:0-255 GCF_020657735.1 Clostridioides sp. ZZV15-6383
CCTCCACTATCTGGATCCGGTTTACTATTTCCTCCATTATCTGGATTTGGTTTGCTATTTCCTCCACTATCTGGATCCGGTTTACTATTTCCTCCATTATCTGGATTTGGTTTGCTATTTCCTCCACCATCTGGATCCGGTTTACTATTTCCTCCATTATCTGGATTTGGTTTGCTATTTCCTCCATTATCTGGATCCGGGTTATCTGGATCCGGGTTATCTGGATCTGGGTTATCTGGATCCGGGTTATCTGGA
>NZ_JAGWCV010000224.1:0-255 GCF_020657735.1 Clostridioides sp. ZZV15-6383
TATACTGTTTACTATAGTCTATACTTCCAAATTCAACATCTAAGTAATGTAACTCTGTTATTGCATCATGTTCTAAAACATTACCTGTTGCTTCTCCTGTTTGGAATATTATTTTCCCGTCTTGATTATAAATTACTCTATTTTCTCTATCCATATTAAATTACCACCTTCTATTTTATTCATAAGCATACCATGTAAAACTTTCTCCAACAACACACACATATTCGTTTTCTCCGCTAAGCCTACCAGTATGTG
>NZ_JAGWCV010000225.1:0-255 GCF_020657735.1 Clostridioides sp. ZZV15-6383
CTCCATTCGCATCTGTTACTTTTATCTTAATTGTGTGTATTGCGTTATCTTCTAATGTGTAGTTAATTGTTTTCTCTACTGTTAAATCTGTTGTTATTGTTTCTTTTAAAGTATCATCTAGAAATACCTCTATCTTATTTAAATTATTGTCTAAATCTGATACTATGAATTTTACTTGTGTACTATTAAATTCATTTACTGTTATTTGAGGTAAATTATTACTCCTAGTAAATGTATATGTTCTTGTTGTACTAG
>NZ_JAGWCV010000226.1:0-255 GCF_020657735.1 Clostridioides sp. ZZV15-6383
GTGCGGCTGGATCACCTCCTTTCTAAGGAGAATTGCCTACTGTTTAATTTTGAGGGTTCGTTTTTACGAATACTCAAAATAGCACTTTGAGCAACGGGATTTATCCGTTGGCGACGTGCGTTAGCACATTAAAAACTGCATATATATATTTAGTGATATGACATCTAATTTGTAATATATAAAGCTGATAACTTTTTAAAATTATCGAAGTTGATAGCTTCTAATCTATCAAACCTTTTTAACTGGTCAAGTTAT
>NZ_JAGWCV010000227.1:0-255 GCF_020657735.1 Clostridioides sp. ZZV15-6383
TATCAACTTAAGAATAATGGGAAAATCAAATATTCCTCTATTTAGCTTTAAGCATTTATTCAATGGAGAAATATCTCCTATAGTTTTAGCCTTGGCTTTTGTATTTATCTGTAAAGTCCTTTTAGACCTATTTCTAAAAACAGGTCTTGGGTACACTTTAAAAGGTGTTGGTGATAACTCTCAAATGATTAAATCTTTGGGTATAAATATTGGTTCTATAAAAATACTAGGACTTATGATTTCAAATGGACTTAT
>NZ_JAGWCV010000228.1:0-255 GCF_020657735.1 Clostridioides sp. ZZV15-6383
AGAAAGACAATCGGTAGTTTAAATAGAAATAAAGTAAGATTAAAAGTTGCAAGACTTCAAGAACATATAGCTAATCAAAGAAATGATTTTCTACAAAAACTATCTACTAAACTAATAAAAGAGAACGGTATTATTTGCATAGAAGATTTACAAGTAAAGAATATGATTAGAAATCGTAAACTATCTCGCTTAATTTCTGATGTGTCATGGTCAGAGTTTATTCGTCAATTAGAATACAAGGCTAATTGGTATGGT
>NZ_JAGWCV010000229.1:0-255 GCF_020657735.1 Clostridioides sp. ZZV15-6383
ATCTGATTTAGCCACTAAAACAGCTTCTAATTCATCATCTGTATAGAATTTTTTTATTACATTTGCATTTGTCTCATGTCTATCTGCTCCGTATACTCTATTATTAGTAACACTCTCCTTAGTTATTTCATTTACCTTATTTATAACATTTGTTGACAACATTTGAGGACCACCTATAAAATAAGCACTTTGTAAATCCTCACTCTCTAGCCACTTATATGTATTATTTGTAATACTATCTTTATCAGTTAATAT
>NZ_JAGWCV010000230.1:0-255 GCF_020657735.1 Clostridioides sp. ZZV15-6383
TGATATTTTCTAAAATAGTAGAATTAAGTTTAGTAACAACATTTACTGTATCTCTGTAATCTAAGTCATTTACTGTGTACTTTAAAGTAAATCCCTTACTTTTATTCCCTATATTTTCATTTGTCCCCCTTATGCTTGGTGCATTATTAGATTTTGTAAATGTATAATTTCTATAAATAGCAGATACCCCATAGCCACCTGTAACTTCTATTTTAATCTTATTAGTAGAGTTTAATTGAAGTGACAAGACAAGGG
>NZ_JAGWCV010000231.1:0-255 GCF_020657735.1 Clostridioides sp. ZZV15-6383
AATAGTACACTTATAGCAACATGGAAACAAAAACTTTTGTATGGTGGTGTCGATGCCTTGTCTAAAACGAAAGGAAGACCATCAATGAATAAAAGCAAAAAAACTAAAGAAGAAAAAAATAAATTAATAAGAGAACAAGAATTAGAATATGAAAACCAACTTTTAAAAGCGGAGCTTGCATTTCTAAAAAAGCTGCGTGCTTCAGGGATGAATGTTCCCGAAAGGTTAAAAACCAATACGAAGCAAAAGTAATTT
>NZ_JAGWCV010000232.1:0-255 GCF_020657735.1 Clostridioides sp. ZZV15-6383
AAAATGATTATGAAAACTTTTATATTAATTTGGAAAGTGGAATAAAAACTCTTGAGGTGAGGTTTAATTTAGATTTTATTCCTCGCTTGATTGTTGTTGAAAATTTTACACTTAAAAATAAAACTCGATCTAAATATGTTAGATACCCTAAAATCGCTAGTGACAATATTGTTGGTGTTGTAGGTAGGTATTTTGAAGGGAATTATGAATATTTTGGTTCTTCAACACTTATTAAAAGCTATTCCAATACTTCTT
>NZ_JAGWCV010000233.1:0-255 GCF_020657735.1 Clostridioides sp. ZZV15-6383
GCTATACCTATCATTTCTCCTATTTCTACTAATGTGTTATTTAATGTAGCATTTATATTTTTTAATGCTAATTTATTAATAATATGTGTTTTCCCATTTAAAAAACTATCTTTTATTATTGATACAGTATTTGCTATATCCTTGAGTGAATCATCATCTTGTGGTGGTTGAACTCCGTTTGATACACTTACTAATTTTTCATTTACTCCATTCGCATCTGTTACTTTTATCTTAATTGTGTGTATTGCGTTATCT
>NZ_JAGWCV010000234.1:0-255 GCF_020657735.1 Clostridioides sp. ZZV15-6383
CTTATAAACTTCTTTATTGTGAGCAATATAGAAGTTATATATAAATCTACTAACACCAATCGTTTGATGTATTTTAGATTTTTGTTCAGTAGTAGGATTAATTTCTATTTTGTATGCTCTTTTCAACCTCTTCATCCTCTCTAATCTTTTTCTTGTATTTTCTTAATCCACATATGCGACAACTAAAAGTATGAAGTATTGATATTATATCTTGAACTAATTCTTCTTGTGGTGAAAGACTTTCATTATTTACAA
>NZ_JAGWCV010000235.1:0-255 GCF_020657735.1 Clostridioides sp. ZZV15-6383
TATTATATCTGTAATGACGCAAAGTTTAATTTTATCAATTATGGCACTGGGGGTTTATATAACTTACAAAATCTTAGATTTTCCAGATATGTCTGCTGATGGTAGTTACACAATGGGTGCTTCTATCATAGCATTTTCTCTTACTAATGGTATTTCTCCTATAGTAGCAACTTTAATGGCTATCTTATGTGGTTGCACTGCTGGTCTTGTTACTGGAATTCTTCACATTAAGTTTAAGATATCAAACTTACTTTC
>NZ_JAGWCV010000236.1:0-255 GCF_020657735.1 Clostridioides sp. ZZV15-6383
TTTATAGGAATTATATTTACGTGATTTACGAGAAAATGCTATGCATTTAAGTTCTAATTTTCTCATAATACGTCTAACCTTCTTTTGATTAATAACGATACCACTATTTTTTAATGTAGCTGTAATTTGGCGATAGCCATATCTACCATTATGATCTTGAAAAATAGACATGATTTTTTCTTCGATATCTTTATCTGGATTTTCACTATGAAATCTCTTTTGCCAATACATATATGTTGATTTAGGAAATTTAGT
>NZ_JAGWCV010000237.1:0-255 GCF_020657735.1 Clostridioides sp. ZZV15-6383
TGGAAAAAGCTTATAAGTTTAGAATGTATCCAAATAAAAAACAGCAAGAGTTAATTAACAAAACTTTTGGATGTTGTAGATTTGTATATAATAAGTATCTTGCTAAAAGAATAGAAGTTTATAAAAATGATAGAGAAACTTTTACTTATAAACAGTGTAGTTCTGATTTAACCAATTTAAAAAAAGAATTAAATTGGCTTAAAGAACCTGACAAATTTTCACTACAAAACGCCTTAAGAGATTTAGATAATGCAT
>NZ_JAGWCV010000238.1:0-255 GCF_020657735.1 Clostridioides sp. ZZV15-6383
TATGCGTTTTCTAAATCTTTTAAAGCGTTTTGTAGTGAAAATTTGTCAGGTTCTTTAAGCCACTTTAATTCTTTTTTTAAATTGGTTAAATCAGAACTACACTGTTTATAAGTAAAAGTTTCTTTATTGTTTTTATAAACATCTATTCTTTTAGCAAGATACTTATTATATACAAATCTACAACATCCAAAAGTTTTGTTAATTAACTCTTGCTGTTTTTTATTTGGATACATTCTAAACTTATAAGCTTTTTCC
>NZ_JAGWCV010000239.1:0-253 GCF_020657735.1 Clostridioides sp. ZZV15-6383
AATAAGTTTTTTTAATATTTCGTTTTTGTTAAACATAAAAAGTGTGCACCTTCCTTTATATAGTGATATTTAATATTTTAATTATCACCACTTTTTAGAAGAATACACACTTTATTTTAAAGACCCCTTGAGGATACTTAAAGTATGTTGCTAACTCATTCCAATTGCTTCGCCAACTTCTTAATGCTATCGCATACTGATTGCCCCATTTTTCCTCTAAGAGCGATAGCTCACTTAACGCTACCTCTTCTGT
>NZ_JAGWCV010000240.1:0-252 GCF_020657735.1 Clostridioides sp. ZZV15-6383
ATAATAGCTTGTTTTGTAGCTTTAGAAGATACATCTTTAATCCATTTCATATCTTGATTATTAGGAATATATTCATTATTTAACCATTTAGAAAAATCCATACCGCTTATAAATTCACCTTTACTCTTATAAACTTCTTTATTGTGAGCAATATAGAAGTTATATATAAATCTACTAACACCAATCGTTTGATGTATTTTAGATTTTTGTTCAGTAGTAGGATTAATTTCTATTTTGTATGCTCTTTTCAAC
>NZ_JAGWCV010000241.1:0-251 GCF_020657735.1 Clostridioides sp. ZZV15-6383
TAAGTTATTTATTTTGAATTGTTATTAGTCTTAATCCTTCTTTTAATATATTTATACTTGCATTTATATCTCTATCGTGAGTTTCATTACAACTAGGACAAATCCATTCTCTTATATTTAAGTTCTTAACTTCCTCGTTTTTGTATCCACATTTATTGCATATTTGTGAACTTGCAAAGAATTTACCTACCTTTACAATTTGTCTACCATACCAATTAGCCTTGTATTCTAATTGACGAATAAACTCTGAC
>NZ_JAGWCV010000242.1:0-248 GCF_020657735.1 Clostridioides sp. ZZV15-6383
GCCTTCATCACTCACGCGGCGTTGCTGCATCAGGCTTTCGCCCATTGTGCAATATTCCCCACTGCTGCCTCCCGTAGGAGTTTGGACCGTGTCTCAGTTCCAATGTGGCCGATCACCCTCTCAGGTCGGCTACTGATCGTCGCCTTGGTAAGCCGTTACCTTACCAACTAGCTAATCAGACGCGGGTCCATCCTGTACTGGCTCACCTTTGATATTTAAGAGATGCCTCTCAAATATATTATCCCGTA
>NZ_JAGWCV010000243.1:0-247 GCF_020657735.1 Clostridioides sp. ZZV15-6383
TTAATATATTATATAATACTGTGGTGAACAATTTATTAATCACCTATCATAATATTAACAAATGTAATTATTTAAAACAATTATTTAGAAGGTTTTATATTTAATTTTAAATAACATATTTAAGAACTATAAGTCCTAACTTTTATCATTTTTGAGGTTGTCGTTCACATAAGTTCGCTACTACCTATGCAGTTCTCTTATGAACTTCTTACACTTTCACGTAAGCACAGACTATATCTTATCCTTC
>NZ_JAGWCV010000244.1:0-246 GCF_020657735.1 Clostridioides sp. ZZV15-6383
CTATGGATATTTCTGAAAGATGGACTCAAAAGATTAGAAATTGGACTCAAATTTTAGCTCATTTAAGTATTTATTTTGAAGAAAGAATTTTAACTCTAAATTAATAAAGAAATATTTCAAAAAAAATTAAGAAATTTTCTTAAAGGGGTAATAATTTTTGCAAAAATGGAAAAAATATCAAAATAAGGCTATGATTTTTAAAGCCATAGCCTTACAAATAAATGTTTAATTATCACTTAAAAAATA
>NZ_JAGWCV010000245.1:0-246 GCF_020657735.1 Clostridioides sp. ZZV15-6383
TATCCTTATCTCTTGTCACCATTTCTTCAAATCTTGGGTCTCCTTGGTATTTTTCACCTTTAGCAACTGGAGCTCTAGGTACTTCTTTATGGAAAGCTTCCATTGATTCTTTGCTTAACATATATTCCAGAAGATGCTTTATCAAAAGATAGTAATGAAATGATTGAAAGTGTATTTGGGCCAGGAAAAGCTGCATTTACTATAATGCTGTCTTCTGCTGCTACAAGTACCTTTGATAAATCATTC
>NZ_JAGWCV010000246.1:0-244 GCF_020657735.1 Clostridioides sp. ZZV15-6383
GGCGTGCCTAACACATGCAAGTTGAGCGATTTACTTCGGTAAAGAGCGGCGGACGGGTGAGTAACGCGTGGGTAACCTACCCTGTACACACGGATAACATACCGAAAGGTATGCTAATACGGGATAATATATTTGAGAGGCATCTCTTAAATATCAAAGGTGAGCCAGTACAGGATGGACCCGCGTCTGATTAGCTAGTTGGTAGGGTAACGGCTTACCAAGGCGACGATCAGTAGCCGACCTG
>NZ_JAGWCV010000247.1:0-238 GCF_020657735.1 Clostridioides sp. ZZV15-6383
ATGCTGCGATTACAGAAGAGGTAGCGTTAAGTGAGCTATCGCTCTTAGAGGAAAAATGGGGCAATCAGTATGCGATAGCATTAAGAAGTTGGCGAAGCAATTGGAATGAGTTAGCAACATACTTTAAATATCCTCAAGAGATAAGAACATTGATATATACTACAAATTCAATGGAAAGTTACAATAGATTATTAAGAAAAGTTACTAAATCGAAGTCTATTTTTCCTTCAGATGATTC
>NZ_JAGWCV010000248.1:0-235 GCF_020657735.1 Clostridioides sp. ZZV15-6383
TACCACTTTTAACTATTGAATTTGTTGGTATATATCCAAATTCTTTTAGTCTTACCCAACCAAGAGTAGGTATTTTGACCCTATGCCTTTCAATAGTCCAATCAGTTTTGTTATTCTTTGGAAAATACGCTTTAACATCTTGATTTTTCTTTTTCTTGAACTTAGGAAAACCTTTAGTTTTTTTAAAGAAATCTTTGAAGGCTTTATCTCCATTCATAATAGCTTGTTTTGTAGC
>NZ_JAGWCV010000249.1:0-234 GCF_020657735.1 Clostridioides sp. ZZV15-6383
GAATTCCACTCTCCTCTCCTGCACTCAAGTCTCCCAGTTTCAAGAGCTTACTACGGTTGAGCCGTAGCCTTTCACTCCTGACTTGAAAGACCGCCTACGCACCCTTTACGCCCAGTAAATCCGGATAACGCTAGCCCCCTACGTATTACCGCGGCTGCTGGCACGTAGTTAGCCGGGGCTTCCTCCTCAAGTACCGTCATTATCTTCCTTGAGGACAGAGTTTTACGACCCGAA
>NZ_JAGWCV010000250.1:0-234 GCF_020657735.1 Clostridioides sp. ZZV15-6383
TTGAGCGATTTACTTCGGTAAAGAGCGGCGGACGGGTGAGTAACGCGTGGGTAACCTACCCTGTACACACGGATAACATACCGAAAGGTATGCTAATACGGGATAACATATTTGAGAGGCATCTCTTAAATATCAAAGGTGAGCCAGTACAGGATGGACCCGCGTCTGATTAGCTAGTTGGTAAGGTAACGGCTTACCAAGGCGACGATCAGTAGCCGACCTGAGAGGGTGATC
>NZ_JAGWCV010000251.1:0-234 GCF_020657735.1 Clostridioides sp. ZZV15-6383
TAATATCGTTCTCTTTTATTAATTTAGTAGATAATTTTTGTAGAAAATCATTTCTTTGATTAGCTATATGTTCTTGAAGTCTTGCAACTTTTAATCTTGCTTTATTCCTATTTAAACTACCGATTGTCTTTCTCGATAATTCTCTTTGTAATTTAGCAAGTTTGTTTAATGACTTCTTAAGATACTTAGGATTTTCTATAAATTCTCCACAACTTGAGATACAAAATTCTTTAA
>NZ_JAGWCV010000252.1:0-234 GCF_020657735.1 Clostridioides sp. ZZV15-6383
GAATTCCACTCTCCTCTCCTGCACTCAAGTCTCCCAGTTTCAAGAGCTTACTACGGTTGAGCCGTAGCCTTTCACTCCTGACTTGAAAGACCGCCTACGCACCCTTTACGCCCAGTAAATCCGGATACCGCTAGCCCCCTACGTATTACCGCGGCTGCTGGCACGTAGTTAGCCGGGGCTTCCTCCTCAAGTACCGTCATTATCTTCCTTGAGGACAGAGTTTTACGACCCGAA
>NZ_JAGWCV010000253.1:0-233 GCF_020657735.1 Clostridioides sp. ZZV15-6383
ATCTATTCTTTTAGCAAGATACTTATTATATACAAATCTACAACATCCAAAAGTTTTGTTAATTAGCTCTTGCTGTTTTTTATTTGGATATATTCTAAACTTATAAGCTTTTTCCACTACTACCACCTCACTTTAATTGTTTTTTGATACACTTTTTAATGATTTTATCATATTTAATATATTATGCTGTGGTGAACAATTTATTAATCACCTATCATAATATTAACAAATGT
>NZ_JAGWCV010000254.1:0-229 GCF_020657735.1 Clostridioides sp. ZZV15-6383
GAAGGATAAGATATAGTCTGTGCTTACGTGAAAGTGTAAGAAGTTCATAAGAGAACTGCATAGGTAGTAGCGAACTTATGTGAACGACAACCTCAAAAATGATAAAAGTTAGGACTTATAGTTCTTACATATGTTATTTAAAATTAAATATAAAACCTTCTAAATAATTGTTTTAAATAATTACATTTGTTAATATTATGATAGGTGATTAATAAATTGTTCACCACAG
>NZ_JAGWCV010000255.1:0-227 GCF_020657735.1 Clostridioides sp. ZZV15-6383
GAGGGTGATCGGCCACATTGGAACTGAGACACGGTCCAAACTCCTACGGGAGGCAGCAGTGGGGAATATTGCACAATGGGCGAAAGCCTGATGCAGCAACGCCGCGTGAGTGATGAAGGCCTTCGGGTCGTAAAACTCTGTCCTCAAGGAAGATAATGACGGTACTTGAGGAGGAAGCCCCGGCTAACTACGTGCCAGCAGCCGCGGTAATACGTAGGGGGCTAGCG
>NZ_JAGWCV010000256.1:0-227 GCF_020657735.1 Clostridioides sp. ZZV15-6383
CGCTAGCCCCCTACGTATTACCGCGGCTGCTGGCACGTAGTTAGCCGGGGCTTCCTCCTCAAGTACCGTCATTATCTTCCTTGAGGACAGAGTTTTACGACCCGAAAGCCTTCATCACTCACGCGGCGTTGCTGCATCAGGCTTTCGCCCATTGTGCAATATTCCCCACTGCTGCCTCCCGTAGGAGTTTGGACCGTGTCTCAGTTCCAATGTGGCCGATCACCCTC
>NZ_JAGWCV010000257.1:0-225 GCF_020657735.1 Clostridioides sp. ZZV15-6383
ACTCCAACAGATAGAAGATATTACACTTATGAACAATATTTAGAATATAAAGGAATACATAAAGAACAAGTAAATAGAAAAAATGTTATTTATACAAGAGTTTCAACTTCTAATCAAAAAGATGATTCAAGTGGAGTTTCTTAGACAATATGCAAATGCTAAAGGAATAATAGTAGATGAAGTTATTGAAGATTATGGAAGTGGACTAAATTATAATCGTAAAAA
>NZ_JAGWCV010000258.1:0-224 GCF_020657735.1 Clostridioides sp. ZZV15-6383
GTTATTAGTCTTAATCCTTCTTTTAATATATTTATACTTGCATTTATATCTCTATCGTGAGTTTCATTACAACTAGGACAAATCCATTCTCTTATATTTAAGTCCTTAACTTCCTCGTTTTTATACCCACATTTATTGCATATTTGTGAACTTGCAAAGAATTTACCTACCTTTACAATTTGTCTACCATACCAATTAGCCTTGTATTCTAATTGACGAATAAA
>NZ_JAGWCV010000259.1:0-221 GCF_020657735.1 Clostridioides sp. ZZV15-6383
AAAATCTGATTTAACATTTTTATTTCTATATCCATTTCTAGAGTTTTTAGTATTTTTATTCTTATTGTCATATCTATCATAACCTAAATGGTCGTCAAGCTCCGCTTCTAACATTTGATGAATTGTACTTGCAAATAAATCTTTTAGCATATCTTGAATATCTGTAGTTGTTTTAACATCATATTCTTCAATAAGTTTTTTTAATATTTCGTTTTTGTTAA
>NZ_JAGWCV010000260.1:0-221 GCF_020657735.1 Clostridioides sp. ZZV15-6383
AGATAGGTTTAGATTTAGGAATTAAAGAATTTTGTATCTCAAGTTGTGGAGAATTTATAGAAAATCCTAAGTATCTTAAGAAGTCATTAAACAAACTTGCTAAATTACAAAGAGAATTATCGAGAAAGACAATCGGTAGTTTAAATAGGAATAAAGCAAGATTAAAAGTTGCAAGACTTCAAGAACATATAGCTAATCAAAGAAATGATTTTCTACAAAAA
>NZ_JAGWCV010000261.1:0-220 GCF_020657735.1 Clostridioides sp. ZZV15-6383
ACCATACCAATTAGCCTTGTATTCTAATTGACGAATAAACTCTGACCATGACACATCAGAAATTAAGCGAGATAGTTTACGATTTCTAATCATATTCTTTACTTGTAAATCTTCTATGCAAATAATATCGTTCTCTTTTATTAGTTTAGTAGATAGTTTTTGTAGAAAATCATTTCTTTGATTAGCTATATGTTCTTGAAGTCTTGCAACTTTTAATCTT
>NZ_JAGWCV010000262.1:0-215 GCF_020657735.1 Clostridioides sp. ZZV15-6383
TTGTAAATAATGAAAGTCTTTCACCACAAGAAGAATTAGTTCAAGATATAATATCAATACTTCATACTTTTAGTTGTCGCATATGTGGATTAAGAAAATACAAGAAAAAGATTAGAGAGGATGAAGAAGTTGAAAAGAGCATACAAAATAGAAATTAATCCTACTACTGAACAAAAATCTAAAATACATCAAACGATTGGTGTTAGTAGATTTAT
>NZ_JAGWCV010000263.1:0-214 GCF_020657735.1 Clostridioides sp. ZZV15-6383
GTCGCCAACAAACAAACTTCACATGCGTTCAGTTTATTCTGTTGCTTAAGGTGCTAACGCACATCGTCAACAGATAAATCCCGTTGTTCAAAGTGCTATTTTGAGTATTCGTAAAAACGAACCCTCAAAATTAAACAGTAGGCAATTCTCCTTAGAAAGGAGGTGATCCAGCCGCACCTTCCGATACGGCTACCTTGTTACGACTTCACCCCAG
>NZ_JAGWCV010000264.1:0-207 GCF_020657735.1 Clostridioides sp. ZZV15-6383
GACTAAAGTCACAGGGTTCCTGCTTCATAGAATTTTGCATACTAAAATATGTCTTACTAATTCTCCACAGGCTATCCCCATAGTTCCTACGGTTCTTACATAAGTTATTTATTTTGAATTGTTATTAATCTTAATCCTTCTTTTAATATATTTATACTTGCATTTATATCTCT
The DNA here is from genome assembly GCF_020657735.1 of Clostridioides sp. ZZV15-6383. NCBI lineage: Bacteria > Bacillati > Bacillota > Clostridia > Peptostreptococcales > Peptostreptococcaceae > Clostridioides > Clostridioides sp. ZZV15-6383. The sequence continues at coordinate 174 of NZ_JAGWCV010000264.1, forward strand.
ATCGTGAGTTTCATTACAACTAGGACAAATCCAT
>NZ_JAGWCV010000265.1:0-206 GCF_020657735.1 Clostridioides sp. ZZV15-6383
TTAAATTTACTTCCATTTGAACATATTGCAAAATCTTTAATTCCTAAGTCAATACCTATTCCTTCATTAGTACATTTAGATACTTGAATATCATCTTCCTCAACTAATATAGATACATAGTATCTATTAGATTTTTGACTTACTGTACCACTTTTAACTATTGAATTTGTTGGTATATATCCAAATTCTTTTAGTCTTACCCAACC